>JALRJD010000024.1 GCA_023255165.1 Porticoccaceae bacterium
ATGCACGTGGTCGCGCGATGGGCACCTCGATGCGGCAATACGAACAAAACCCCGAGTTTTATCTAATGCGTGCCAGAGCTCTGGTGGCGATGGATAAAACGCCGACAGAGAGCATTGACCGTTTCAGCGCCGAGCTCAAGGCCAACACCCTGCGCGCAGAGGCCGCCCACTATGGTCTCGCGCTCGGCTACATCAATGCCAACCAGCTGAGCAAGGCGCGCGCGGAGATGAATAGCCTGCTGCGCAGTCAACCCGGCAATCTGGTGTTTTTATATACCGATATCGAAATCGATATTGCCAGGAAAAACTACAACACCGCAGTACACAGACTTGAGCGACAGTTGGCGATCAATCCGAATAACTATCCGTTTATGGTGCTGAAATCCGAGGCGCTGTGGCAGGCGCAGAACTACGATGCCGCCGACACGGTGTTGACGGCGCTGTCGCGAATGCGACCTGAAGACCCAATGATCTGGTACCGGTTAGCGGAAGTTCGTGGCCTGGCCGGTAATATCTCGGGGCTGCATCAGGCTCGTGCGGAATACTTTATATTGATTGGTGTATTCGATAAGGCGCGTGAACAGCTGAGTCTGGCTGCGGGAATGGTGAGAGATGACTTTAAACAGTCAGCGATTATCAGCCAGCGCTTGCGCGATCTCGCGACCATGGAGGAGCGCGCCGAAAAACTTTAGGCAAGCGCTAGAAAGAAGCTCTAGATAGTCGTTTGCTGGATAGTCGTTTGCTAGATGGTCGTTTGCTGCTCGCGAAACTCAATCATACGGCCGAGAGATTTCATCGCCTGAGTTCCGATTTCTGCATCGACAAACACTTCATTGCTGCCATTTTCCAGCGCGGCAAGCAGATTCTCGAGACCATTCATGCCCATCCACGGACAGTTGGCGCAGCTGCGACAGGTTGCACCGCTGCCACCGGTAGGTGCCACCAGCAGCTCTTTATCCGGCACCGCCTGCTGCATCTTAAAGAAGATGCCCTGATCGGTGGCGACAATCATTTTGCTCTGCGGCAAACTTGCCGCGGCGGCAATCAGCTGCGAGGTTGAACCCACCGCATCGGCAATATCAATCACCGCCTGGGGCGACTCCGGGTGTACCAGCACCGCGGCATCCGGGTGCACAGCTTTAAGATCGGTGATGCCCTTGGCTTTAAATTCTTCATGAACAATGCAGCTGCCATCCCAGAGCAACATATCGGCACCGGTCTGTTTCTGCACATAACTGCCGAGATATTTATCCGGCGCCCAAAGAATCTTTTCACCCAGACTATCGAGATATTCGACCACATCCAGCGCAATGCTCGAGGTCACCACCCAATCGGCTCGCGCCTTGACCGCGGCCGAGGTATTGGCGTAAACCACCACTGTGCGGTCCGGGTGCTGGTCGCAAAAGGCACTGAACTCTTCGGCCGGACAACCCACATCCAGCGAACAGGTTGCCTCGAGGGTCGGCATCAACACGCGCTTTCCCGGGGTCAGTATTTTTGCCGTCTCACCCATAAACTTGACCCCGGCAACTACCAGCGTCTGCGCTTTGTGGGTCTTGCCGAAACGCGCCATTTCAAGGGAATCGGACACCACTCCGCCAGTCTCTTCGGCCAGCGCCTGAATCAGCGGGTCGGTGTAGTAATGGGCAATCAGCACCGCATCTTTTGCAATCAGCTGCTGTTTGATGCGCTGTTGCAGTTCGGCAATTCGCGATGCGTCAACCGCGGGCTCAGGGTGAACCCGGCTGAGGTACTCCTCAACCACCTGGCGCTGGCTGATATTTTCCACCAGCTGCAGTTTTTCAGTTGTCGCCATTTCGCTCATAGGCCTGTGACTCGTCTCTCGATCAGATTACCGCAACGGTAATCAGGAAAGAGTTGATAACCAGTAGATAACGGTTACAACAATAATCGTCAAAATCGCCACTGCGGCAATCGCGTCGGCCTTGCTGTCTTCTTCGCTGAAATCTTTTGCTGGTTGATTGTTGTCGCTCATATTTGACGCCTTCTAATCTATCTGTTCAGCCTGATATACCAGACCCTTTAAATGAGCGCGCATTCTAACAAGAGCTTTATCGGCTGTCGCCTGTTTGCGTCATCCAGCAGACTGGTTTCTGTTATCGATTATTGCGTGCGACAGTAGCTTCATGCGAGCGACCGGATATTCCCTAAAAGTAATACCATATGTCCAAAAAATAATTTAAAACCCGCTGTCTTACAGCTATGATTGCGCCCCTGAAACGCAGGCGGCATCTCTTCTGTTCAAATTTTGTTCAATCCCAGACCGCGACTGTCTGGCAATAAAGGCTTGAATCACCCATGTATATCTACGATCAATACGATCAAACACTCGTCGATGAGCGAGTGGCGCAATATCGCGACCAGACAGCACGCTATCTGGACGGACAGATCAGCGATGAAGAGTTCCTGCCCCTGCGTCTGCAAAATGGCCTCTATATTCAGCGTCTGGCGCCAATGCTACGCATCGCGGTTCCTTACGGTCTGCTCTCAAGCAGACAGCTGCGGGCGCTGGCGGAGATATCGCGAAAATTTGATAAAGGCTATGTGCACTTCACTACCAGACAAAATATCCAGCTCAACTGGCCGCAGCTGGAAGAGGTTCCGGATATTCTCGCCGAGTTGGCGAAAGTGCAGATGCATGCCATCCAGACCAGTGGCAACTGTATCCGCAACACCACCACCGACCAGTTTGCCGGTGTCGCTGCGGACGAAATCGAAGATCCGCGCCCCTGGTGTGAAATCATTCGCCAGTGGTCAACCATTCATCCGGAATTCGCCTTTTTGCCGCGCAAGTTCAAAATCGCGGTGTGCGGTTCAGAACAGGATCGCGCAGCCTTTTTGCTTCACGATATCGGCATCCAACTGGTTAAAAACAGCGCTGGCGAAACCGGCTTTCATATCTATGCCGGCGGCGGTCTCGGTCGTACCCCGGTAATTGCATCATCGATTCGCGAGTTTTTGCCACGGCAATATCTGCTCAGCTATCTCGACGCCATACTTCGTGTCTATAACCGTTACGGTAATCGTGACAACAAATACAAGGCGCGGATCAAAATCCTGGTTAAGGCCTGGACAGCAGAAGTCTTCGCCGAGCGCGTCGAAGCCGAATGGCAACAGATTATTGCCGGCCAGGGGGATGCAGCCACGCAGCTGACCGAACGCGAAATTGAGCGGGTTAAAGGTTGCTTTACCCTGCCCGACTATCAACAGCTTGATGCAGCTGCGGTGAATGCCGAGTTACAAACACAGGCTGCCGATAACCTGCCCTTCTCGCGCTGGCTAAGCCGCAATGTGCGCGACCAGAAACAGCCCGGTTATGCGGCGGTGACACTCTCACTAAAGCCCGCTGGCGTCGCGCCCGGTGATGTTACCGACCGCCAACTGGAGAGCATTGCCAATCTGGCCGATCAGTTCTCCAATGGCGAAGTGCGCTCGACCCACAATCAAAATGTGGTGATTACAGATATCCTGAAAAGCCAGCTGTTTGATTTTTGGCAGCAGGCAAAGGCCGCCGGTCTGGCAACGCCGACCATTGGCACCATCAACGATATGATCTGCTGCCCCGGCGGCGACTACTGCTCGCTAGCCAACGCCAAATCGATTCCAGTGGCCGAAGCTATCCAGCGCAAATTTGACGATCTTGACTATGTCTACGATCTCGGCGATCTCGAGCTAAACATTTCAGGCTGCATGAACGCCTGCGGCCACCACCATATTGGCCATATCGGCATTCTCGGTGTCGATAAAAAAGGCGAGGAGTGGTATCAAATCCAGCTTGGCGGCAGCGCCAGCAAACAGGCTGCGCTGGCCAAAGTGCTCGGCCCTTCCCTGTCGCGGGATGAAGTGGTTGAAGGCATTGAAAAAATTGTCGATGTATTTGTCGACAATCGCCTCGAGGGGGAACCTTTCCTGGCAACTTACCAGCGTATTGGCATGGACAAATTTAAGGAGCGAGTCTATGCACAAGATGCTTAGTCACGGAGTTGTGGTTGAAGACAATTGGACGGTGGTGACAGCGCCCGATCTTGAAAGCGGTGTTCTGCCGGCCGGCGATATTTTGCTGCCCCTCAATTACTGGCTTGAAAAGCGCGATGAGCTGTTATTACAGCAAGCTGATCGAGCTGTGGGGGTCTGGATTGACAGCCATGAGGAGGTTGAAGCTCTTGTCGAGGGTCTGGCCGATGACCTGGCCCGGCTGCCAGTTGTCGCCATCAACTTTCCCAAATTTGTCGATGGCCGCGGCTTTTCCAGCGCCCGTCTGCTACGCGACCGCTATCAGTATCAAGGCGAAGTTCGCGCCATTGGGGAGTTTATTCGCGATCAACTGTTTTTGATGCAGCGCTGCGGTTTTAGTCAGTTCAGTTTCGCCAATGAGATCGATTTACAGGCCGCTGCTGCCTCGCTTAAGGATTTTTCCGAGGCCTATCAGACCGCTGCTGACCAGCCACAACCTCTGTTTAAACGTCTGCGCTGAGCGACTCGCCAATTTAATTGTCAATAAATCCGGCCAGCCCATTGAACCGCGGCGGCGTCTGTATTGAAATGGGCCAATGGATCATCATCTGATACAACTCTTCTTTTTAATCTTTACCGGGGCGGCTGTGGTCGCCTCGCTGGCGTTATTTGGCCGCCAGCCACTGTTGGTCGCCTATATTCTGCTCGGCGCCGCGATTGGGCCCCACGGGGTCGGCTGGGTGACCGATGTGCAACTGATCGGCGAGATCGCCAGCATCGGCATTATCTTTCTGCTGTTTCTGCTCGGCCTGGATATGCAGCCTCAGGCTTTGCTGCGAGTTTTGCGTCAGGTTACCCATATCACCCTGATCAGCTCGCTGCTGTTTGCGCTGGTGGGTTATGGCGTCGGCTATCTATTTGGTTTTTCATCGACAGAAAACCTGATTATTGGTACCTCGATGATGTTCTCGAGCACGATTATCGGCATCAAGCTGCTGCCGACCACCGTGTTGCACCACCGTCACGCCGGTGAACTGATGGTCGGTATGTTGCTGATGCAGGATTTCCTGGCGATCTTTGTATTGTTGATGCTGATCTCGGCGGCCTCCGGTGGCGACAGTTCAATGCGCTTTGTGGTCAGTCTGGTATCACTGCCTCTGTTGATTGCTGCCGCGGTACTGGCGGTGCGCTATATATTGCAGCCACTTTTTGCCCGTTTCGACCGTATTGGTGAATATGTTTTTCTGCTGGCCATCGGCTGGTGTCTGGGTGTTGCCGAACTGGCAGAATATGGCGGCTTGTCCCGCGAGATCGGCGCCTTTATTGCCGGCATCTCGATCGCCACCAGCCCTATCGCCCCCTATATCGCGCTAAATCTCAAACCACTGCGGGATTTCTTTTTAATTCTGTTTTTCTTCTCCCTCGGCGGCGGTTTCGATCTCACCCTGATTCCGCAGATCGCTCTGCCGGCCTGTTTGCTGGCGCTGATCATGCTCACTTTAAAACCGGTGGTCTATCACCGAATGCTGCGCAAACAGAGTGAGAAAGACGCGCTGGCCTGGGATATAGGCTTTCGCCTGGGGCAAAACAGTGAGTTCTCGCTGCTGATCGCCTACGTCGCCTTTAACACCAGCCTGATTAGCAATAGTGCGTCACATTTAATCCAGGCCGCCGCGATCATCACTTTTCTCGTCTCCAGCTACATAGTAGTCTTCAACCTCGCCAATCCTATCGCGATCAAAGATAAACTGCGCCGCGACTGATTGGCGACCATAATTAGGAGGTGGGATCCGGATCGCTATTTGCAAGTCCCACCACAGGCAACTACCTTTATGAGAACTTCAAACGGTTAGGGCTGCATCCTTTAGCGGGCCTGCCATTGGTAGACCTGCTGTGTCGTTAGGGAGTAACGCATTTGGGGCAACTACAAACAAAAAAAGTCTATGTGCAACACCTGGAGCCGGGCATGTATGTCTCCGGCCTCGACCGGCCATGGCTGGATACGCCCTTTAGCCTGCAAGGCTTTATGATTCAAAATGAGGCGCAGATTAAAAAGATCTCGCTGTTCTGCGATTATGTATTTATCGATGAAAAGCGCAGCATCACCCAGATTAGCATCGACGGCAGCGCGCCCCAGCCAAGCAAGCGAACCCCAGGGGTGGCCGCGACGCCGTTCAAAACCGAGCTGGCCTCGCATCACCCGATAAGCTATTCGGAACAGACAACTGTCACCAGTGAAATTCACACTGCCCACAGCGCCTATCAGAGTATTCGCGCTGAATTCGACAATATGGCCAGCCGTATCGGCCGCGGCAAAACACTCAATATCGCCCACCTCAGTGACGTTATCACCCCACTGGTGGATAGCATCACTCGCAATCCCGGTGCCAGCATCTGGCTGGCGCGGCTAAAATCCCAGGACTCCTACACCTACAGTCACTGTATTGCCGTGGCTATCTGGTGCACTGTGATCGGCCGCCAGATTGGCCTGCCGAAAAAAGAGCTGGCGCTGCTCTCCACCGGCGGCATGTTGCTGGATATCGGCAAGCTGAAAATCCCCGCAGCCATTCTGAACAAACATCAGCAACTCTCGGAGCGCGAGTTTGAGCTGGTGAAAAAACATGTCGACCTGAGCCTTAAAATGGCGCGCGAATCCTCTCGCACCATGCCCAAATCGGTTCTCGATATGATTGCCGCCCACCATGAGCGCTTTAACGGCAGCGGCTATCCCCAGGCTCTGCAGGGCACACAGATACCGCTCTATGCGCGTATTGCCGCCATTGCCGACTGCTACGACGCCATGACCAGCCAGCGTGTCTACGCCCAGCCGATCACCCATGCGGCGGCGATCAAAAAAATGTATGAATGGCGTGGTTTTGACTTCCAACCTGAGCTGATTGAAGCCTTTATTCAGGCCGTTGGAATCTATCCCACCGGTACATTGGTCGAACTCACCTCCGGCGAAGTGGGCATTGTGGTCAAGGAAAACCCGGGGAAGCGGTTGCGACCACAGGTCTTGGTGATTCTCGATAGCAGTAAACATCAGTACCAGCAGTTCACTGAAATCAATCTGGCTGAGCGTCAGGACCCGGAAAACAAAGCCGTGGAGATTCTCAAAACCCTGGAGCCCGGCGCTTATGGTCTCGATCCCGAAGCCCTGTATATATAAAAAGCTATATGAAGAACCGCATATGAAGCGCTCTATAGATCTGAACCCATGACAACTCTCTCCGCAAACAAATCTGATCGCAACATCCAACCCCTGGGTCAGGTCAACCGCCCCGCACTGCTGGCGGCTCTGGCTAAAAACCTTGCCAGCAACGAATACAACCATCAGTTTACGGTGCTGGCGCTTATCGACCTGAAACAGTTCGCCCAGATCAACCAGCGCTTTGGCTATCTGATCGGCGATCAAATTCTCGCTGAACTGCAACAGCGGCTCGGCGCCATCGCCAAAAAAACCGCCGGTTGTTATCGTGTCGATGGCGACAAGTTTGCCCTGATTATCTCACCACTGCTCAATCTGCAGTTGCTACCGCTGGTGGCGAAAAAGATTATCGATCAGGTCAGCAGGCTGTTTTATATCGCCGAGCAACCGGTGGCGCTTGAGGCCAACATCGGCTTTGCCGCCTGCGGTGGACCAGAGGGCACCACCAGCAGCGCGGAAAAAATGCTGCAAAATGCTGAGGCCGCAGCCAAAAAAGCGCGCCACTTAAAGCAGCCCTACCATGTCAGTGAGGCCTCGGCGCCACAGCGGGCGCGACAGCAGATTGCGCTCAAGCAGAAGGTTGCCAGCGCCCTGGCCAACAATAGTTTTGAGTTGTTTTATCAGCCGCAGATTCGTCTCGATAACGGCCGACCCTGCGGCGCCGAGGGGCTGGTGCGCTGGAATCAGCGCACCCACGAGATCAGCCCGGAGCAGCTGGTCGCGCTGATTGAACAGAGCGGCCGTATGGATGAATTCTTTTACTGGACGATTAATACGGCCGTTCGTGAAGCGGCCCAGTGGAGCGAACATAAAATCACCACGGCCATCAATCTCTCCGCCTCTTGTCTGCACTCGCCGGAGCTTTTCAGCACCATTGAATCGAGCCTCAATCTGTGGGGAGCCGAGCCTTCCTCACTGTGCATCGAAGTGACCGAATCCACTATTCAGCAGGATCTCAATCAGGGCTTTCAGACGCTGAATAAAATTAAACAGCTTGGCGTCAAGATTGCCATCGACGACTTTGGCACCGGTTATTCATCGCTGGAGTATTTCAAGTTTATTCCCGCCGACAAGTTAAAGATCGACAAGTCCTTTGTGCTCAATATGCTCAGCAATAAAATCGATATGGACATTGTTAAACTGATCCTCGACTGGGGTGTGCGCTTTCAGATGGAGACCATTGCAGAAGGAGTCGAAGATGCCGAGTCGATGGCGCTGCTCGCCGAACTCGGCTGTACCTTTGCGCAGGGCTTTTATATCGGCAAAGCCATGCCCGCCGCGGGATTCCGTCAGTGGCTCGACAGCAATCCCGTGATCCCGGTAACAGAACCGAGCCTGTAACCTGGCCGCCCCGCTATGCAGCGCAATTTTTCTGCTATTCTCTTTTTACTGCCGCTTGTTATGTCGCTGCGAAGTTAGCCCGGCTAACGACAAAGTTTTCAGTCAGGCGCTTGTCATTCAGGTTACAAGCGCCACACCAACCAGGACGTTGCCCGAAACATGAACCAGCCAATTCATCAAACACCTGTCGCAGAAACCCACAAGATCAATAGTTTGCCGCTCAGTCATGAGTTGATGCATCGCGATGGCGCCGAGTACAGCATCAGTACCGATATCTCTTCTGAATTGCGCGTCGCCACTCTCGCCTACCTCAGCATTCAGCAGGAGTTCAACCGCATTGGCAAAGCGGTAAAAAACCACGAAAAACCGGATATTAAACGCATTGAGCCATTTATCGAGGCGCTGGTTGAAAGCATTATTCGCAACCCTGCCGCCGCCGTGTGGCTGGCCAGATTGAAGAGCAAGAGCAGCTATGCCCACCGCCATTCAATCTCCTGCGCAATTCTCTGCTGTGTAATGGGCCGCCAGTTGGGGCTGGATCGCAGCGAACTGTTTCAACTCGCGCTGGCCGGACTGTTAATCGATATCGGCAAACTGCATATGCCCGACAGGCTGCTGCGCAAGAGCACCGATTTAAACAGCGATGAGCGCGCCGAGGCGCGTCAGCATATTGAACATGGGCTGGCAATTCTCGAAGACAACCATCTCTCTTCCGATATTATTGCCGCGGTTCACTATCACCACGAGCGCTACAATGGCTGCGGTTACCCGGAACAACTGACCGGCACCGATATACCGCTCTATGCCCGTATCGCCGGCATTGTCGACTGCTACGATGCCATGACCAGCCCGCGTTATTACGCCACACCCATTCCCCACTCCGAGGCCATACTGAAGATGGCCGGCTGGCGTTCACGGCTGTTTCAAAAGGAGTTGGTGGATACCTTTATCCAGGCCATCGGGCTCTATCCGCCCGGCTCTCTGGTTGAGTTGACCAATGGTGAAGTTGCGGTGGTCAGCGACTACCGCGCCGGCATGGGCAGAAAGCCCAAGCTCACGGTGATTCTCGACGTCAACAAGCGCCGGCTAACGCAAAAGAAGGTGATTTCGATTAGTGGCAAGGAAGGTTCGATTGATATTGCCCGCAACCTGCCTCCGGATGCCTATAATCTTGACCCGGAGGCACTCTTTTAAAGCAGCTTTTTAGCGGCGCTAAAGTTTAGCGGCGCTTAAGTCAGGTAATGCGATCAGAATTGCTGGTCAGACGCTCCCACCAACGCAACATCACCCTGTCCACACTCTCCTCGGCGGCAATACCCAGCCGCTGATGGAGTTTTTTCTTTAATACAAAGCTGATCTCGTAAATATCCGCCTCTTGCGCCCGGGCAACAAGATACTCATCGCTGGTTTGCAGATCATCGACCAGCGCCACCGCCAGCGCGCGGGTGCCGAGCCAGACTTCGCCTGTGGCGATTTTATCTATATCCACCTGTGGCCGGTGCTGCTGCACAAACTCCTTAAACAGACTGTGGGTGTCTTCCAACTCCTCGAGAAATTTCTCACGGCCACTGTCGGTATTTTCACCAAACATAGTCAAAGTGCGCTTGTGCTCACCAGCGGTCAGCAACTCGAACTCGACATCGTGTTTTTTCAGCACTTTATTAAAGTTCGGCAACTGCGCCACTACCCCGATCGAGCCGAGAATGGCGAAAGGCGCCGCCAGAATCTTGTCGGCGACACAGGCCATCATATAGCCACCACTGGCGGCCACCTTGTCGACACAGACGGTCAGGGGAATATTGCGCTTGCGAATACGATCGAGCTGACTGGAGGCCAGACCATAGCTGTGAACCATGCCACCGCCGCTCTCAAGACGCACCACCACTTCATCGTTGCTGGTTGCCTGAGACAGAATCGCGGTCACCTCTTCGCGCAGATGGGTAACCGCAGAGGCGCTGATATTGCCGTGAAAATTCACCACAAAGACGCGCGGCTTCTGCTCCGGAAGCGCTGCCTCAGGATCTTTGGCGGCCTTTTTACTGGCTTTTTGCAGCTGTTTGGCTTTCTTTTGCTTCTCTTTGTGCAGCTTTTTGGCTTCTGCCTTGTGCAGTGATTCATCCATCACCGCCAATTTGATCGCCTCGCTCATATCGTCAAACATTTCATTTAACGGGGTAATTTCCAGATGCCCTTTGCTGCCCGACTGCCGTGATTTCTGACCCAGGCCGACAATAATGCTGACCAGAATCACCACAGCGATAACAGTGGTCACCACCTTCGCCAAAAACAGACCGTATTCGAGAAGAAACTCCAAGGCTGACTCCCTATTGCATATTTAAATAAAAATTGATTATAGACCGCTCAGGCGCCTGCGGCCTGTTCGACTTCTTCGACAAAGCGCGCAATCAGCCGCCCGGACATCGACGCCAGTGGCGGCAGCACCTCGGGCAAGGCCTGATAGTGCCACCAGTGCGCCTCGGCTATCTCAAGCCCGTCAACATTGATCTCGGTGGTCTCGGCATCAGCCAGGAAACCAAGCATCAGCTGGCCGGGGAATGGCCAGGCCTGACTACCCACATAACGCAGATTGCTAATCTGCACACCAGACTCCTCAAACACCTCCCGGTGCAGCGCCTGTTCGACACTTTCACCCGCCTCAAGAAACCCCGCCAGTGCGCTAAAGCGTCCTTCTGGCCAGCTTACCTGACGCCCCAACAGACAGCGCTCACCATCGCGAACCACCACAATCACGCAGGGCGAGATCCGCGGATAAACACTGATATCACAGGCCGAACAGCGCAGCGCATGATCCTCTGTGGCACTCTCTGTGGGCTGACCACAGGCGCCACAGTAACGATGAGTCTTCTGCCACTCGAGCATCTGCACCGCACGACTGACCAGAGAAAACTGATCATCACTCACCGACAGCAGCAGCGAGCGCAGATCCATCACTGAAAAACCGTCCATGGAACGGCATTCAGGGGCCAGATCCCAGACTTCGCAATCCACACCATTCCACTGACCGAGCACCATGCGCCGTTCGCAGAAGAACTTCATCACATCGGCCTGCTCGCGATCGACAACCACATCACCGCCATCCCGGCCGACCAGAATATCGCGCCCCACCACGGGAATAACAAAAAGACCCTCGGTACCGGAGAGCGCGTTGCCGGGAAAGAAACCTTCAAGAGCGGGAGGGAGCATTCTGTGACTGATGCCTTATTCAGTGATTGGTAAAAGAAAGCCCCGCAGGACTTGCATAATGGGGGGCCGGCAGATATTGTCTGCGACAAATAACAGGCGCAGTCTAGCACGAAATAATAGCCATTTATTCTCCACGCACTACAAGAAGGAAACAGTATGCAGTCCTCCATGCAGCCAACAATGTCCCAAGCGTTTAAAAAGAACTTTCTCGGTAATTCACCCGACTGGTACGAAAAATCAATTATTGCGTTTCTGCTAATCAACCCCCTGGCGCTGTGGGCACTGGGCCCCTTTGTCACCGGCTGGTTGTTGATTGCCGAGTTTATTTTTACTCTGGCCATGGCGCTTAAATGCTATCCACTGCAGCCCGGCGGCCTGCTTGCCATCGAGGCGATTCTGCTCGGCATGGCATCACCGGATGCGGTCTACCACGAGGCTGTCGCCAACTTCCAGGTCATCCTGCTGCTGATGTTTATGGTGGCCGGCATCTACTTTATGCGCGATATGCTGCTGTTTGTCTTCACCAAAATATTGCTCAATGTAAAATCAAAAACCATGCTGTCATTTCTGTTCTGCTTTGCCGGGGCATTTCTGTCGGCCTTCCTCGATGCACTGACCGTTACCGCGGTTCTGATTACCATTTCGGTCGGCTTCTACTCGGTCTACCACAAGGTAGCCTCAGGCAAGAAAATCGTCGATGAAGACCATGACCACAGCGACGACAACAGCCTGGTGGTAAGCCAGCGTGACAATCTTGAACAGTTCCGTAGCTTTCTGCGCAGCCTGATTATGCACGGCGCCGTGGGTACCGCCCTCGGTGGTGTCACCACTCTGGTGGGGGAGCCGCAAAATCTGTTGATCGCAGAGAAAGCCGGCTGGAACTTTATCGAGTTCTTTCTTCATATGGCCCCGGTCACTATGCCTGTGCTGGTTTGTGGCCTCATTACCTGCGTGCTGTTGGAAAAGGTCAAAATCTTTGGCTACGGCACCACCTTACCGGATGAAGTGCGGGTTATTCTCCAGCAGTCCAGCGACCACGATGCATCACGTCGCACCCAGTACGACAACGCCTCACTGATCGTACAGGCGATTGTCGCGGTTATTCTGGTGCTTGGCCTCGCCTTCCATTGGGCGCCGGTTGGCCTGATCGGTCTGATGGTAATTGTGCTGTTAACCGCGTTTAACGGCATTACCGAAGAGCATCGCATCGGCCACGCCTTTGAAGAGGCTCTGCCCTTTACCGCACTGCTGGTGGTGTTCTTTGCCATTGTTGCCGTTATTCATGAACAGCATCTGTTTTCCCCGGTTATCGGCTGGGTTCTACAGATGGACGAAGCTGCACAGCCTGGCATGTTCTTCCTCGCCAACGGCGTTCTGTCGATGATCAGCGATAACGTGTTTGTCGCCACGGTCTATATCAACGAAGTCACCGCGGTCTTAAATGCCGGTGATATCAGCCGCGAGCACTTCGACAAGCTGGTTATCGCGATTAATACCGGCACCAACCTGCCGAGTGTGGCAACGCCAAATGGCCAGGCCGCATTCCTGTTCCTGCTGACCTCGGCACTGGCACCACTGATCCGCCTCTCGTATATGCGCATGGTGATCATGGCGCTGCCCTACACCATCGTGCTGACAATCGTAGGCCTGGCTGGTGTGATGTATATGATCTAAACCAAGGCTGTTCGGACGCAAGCATTATCCGACACCACAAAAAAAGGCCGGACTTGGAAACAAGCCCGGCCTTTTTATTCTGGTAATCAATACGTTAAAAAACGCACTAAAAAGATCGTCCTAAAGCAGCGTAACAAACCAGCCATTTAAGCCTGGCTCTTGGCTTGCTCCTCCGCCTTAAGCTCCTTGCGCAACACCTTGCCAACATTGGACTTCGGTAAATCGGTGCGGAACTCGACAAACCTGGGCACCTTGTAACCCGCCATATTGGCGCGGCAAAACTCGATTACCTGCTCGGTGGTAAGGGCCGGATTGCTCGATACCACGAACATCTTGACCACTTCACCAGCCTTTGTATCGGGCACGCCTATGGCGGCGCACTCGAGCACATCCGGATGCTGGGTCAGGGCCTGCTCAAGCTCATTGGGATAGACGTTAAAGCCGGAGACAATAATCATATCCTTGAGTCTGTCGACAATGCGGATATAGCCCTGCTCATCCACGGTGACAATATCACCGGTGTGCAGCCAGCCATCAACAATCACCTCCGCGGTCTGCGCCTCACGCTGCCAGTAGCCTTTCATCACCTGGGCGCCGCGCACGCAGAGCTCGCCGACGCCACCCACTTGCTGTTCAAGGCCATTTTCATCGACCACCTTGATGTCGGTCCCGGGGATGGGAATTCCAGCGGTACCAATTCTCTGATAGCCGGATGGATTCATCGAAATCACCGGTGAAGACTCGGTCATGCCATATCCCTCACTGACCACACAGCCGGTCACCTGATGCCACTCTTCGGCAACCGCTTCCATCAAAGCCATGCCGCCGGAGAGGGTAATTTCCAGGCTGGAAAAATCCAGTTTGCGGAATTTGCCGTTTTGCAGCAATGCCACAAACAATGAATTCAGGCCGCAGAAAATTTCAAATTTAATATTCTTGATCGCACCGACAAACATCGGAATATTGCGTGGATCAGGGATCAATACACTGTGGCCACGGGTTGCCGGCATCAACCCCATATTCAGCATATAGGCATAGATATGGTAAAGCGGCAGCGGCGAGATAGTGGTGTAGTGAGTTACCGATCGGCCACCAACACTGACAACCGCCATTGCCTGAGCGATATTGCTCATCAGCGAGCCTTGGGTAAGCATCACGCCTTTGGAGACACCCGTGGTGCCGCCGGTATATTGCAGTGCACAGATATCCTCAAGGGCTGGATTGTGCGGAGGATAGGAACCTCCATTGTCGGCTGCCAACATCTCGGTAAAGTCGACAATACCCTGCGTTGGCAATGGTGGCCGCTTGCCAAGCAACTTGGTCAACCCGGCCAACAGTGTCTTTTTGGGTTGCGGCAGTAAATCAATGGCGCGGGTGACCACCACATGCTCAATGCCAGTCTCAGGCAGCGCATTCCGCAAAACGTCATAGAACTGATCGAGCACCACCACCGCTTTGGCCCCGGAATCATTAAACTGGTGCACCAGCTCACGATGGGTATACATGGGGTTGGTATTGACGATCACCAGGCCCAGCTTCCAGGCCGCGACCACAACAATGGGGTACTGAATTAGATTGGGCAGCTGCACCGCAATGCGATCGCCGGCCAGCAGCGCTAGATGCCGATGGAAATAACCGGCAACCCGGTCAGCCATTTGATCAATTTCGCGGTAACTAAGGGTCTGCCCAAGACAGGTAAATGCCGGCCGCTGCGCCGAATCGGCAACCGCCTGTTGCCATAACCCCAACAGCGAGTCAGCAGCCAACGCCGGCTGCTGATTCGACAACCCCATTCGCAGTTGCGCTTTTTCTGCAGCTTCCTGAACTTTCATAGACAATCTCGTGTTTTTTATTATTCTAATTTAGAAATATTAAAGAAAGCATTCAGCACTAATGGACTACTAGCTTATAAAATAGAAAATCTTGTAAAAG
>JALRJD010000066.1 GCA_023255165.1 Porticoccaceae bacterium
CCTTCAATCATTGTTTTTAGTCGACTACATGCTGTAATCTTTGTACTGTGTGTAGTATTAAAGCCTTTGCGGAACTTCCTAACGTGACCTTTTCTAATAGGTTCACTAACGAACAAACCCGGAATGTTCTCTTCCCCAAAATCAGTGGGCGGTAAATGATCCGGACGCACTGTCTGAAGTGATTTCAGCACTCGAGACCGTACAGGGGGATTTCAATAGCGGTCTCGCCGACGGCAAGCAGGTCTCTTTGGCTGACGTGATAGTGCTGGCAGTGCGCACCAGAGTGCCATGTGGGCGCCATAATAGGAGGGCAATGAGTGAATGTTGCGGATGCCACCCAGCGGCTTGGCGACCGCAAGAGAGCGGCTGCGGCCCAGGTAGAAGGCAAAAACACCGAGCCCGAGTATCAAGATAAGAATATTTGTCGCTTGCATATTGCTGGCAAAATCCCGTCAGATAAAAAACAGCCCGACCTAAGTGGCCGGGCCGTACTGTGACAACTTATGGTTGTTATTTCAATGCTTCTTTACCAGTCATCGGCACCAGATTGCGGGTGTTCTCGGCCATGGCTCTGCGCATCTTGGTGGGCAGTGGAATCATGCCTTTTTCGGCCAGATAACCTTCTTCACCCCAGGCTTTTTCGCTGGTGAACTCATTCAGGTAGCCGGCGATTCCGGGTACCACACCAACGTGAGCTTTCTTCACATAGAAGAACAGTGGGCGTGAAATGGGGTAGGACTTGTCGGCGATGGAATCAAAGGTTGGCGCCACTGATTCAATCATCGAGCCCTGAACCTTGTCGGCATTCTGATCGAGGAAGCTAAAGCCAAAGACACCCAGCGCTTCTGGATTGGCTTCGAGTTTTTGTACGATCAGATTGTCATTTTCGCCAGCTTCGATATAGGCGCCGTCTTCACGAATGGTGTGACACACTGATTTGTATCGGCTTTTGTCGCTACTTTTCAGCGCGGCAATCCAGTCGAACTTTTTGCAGCCACCTTCCATGCCGAGCTCAGCAAATGCGTCGCGGGTGCCGGAGGTTGGCGGGGGGCCCAAGACTTCAATCGCGGTATCAGGCAGCGCTGGATTGACGTCGCGCCAGGTCTTGTAAGGGTTGTCGATCAATTCACCAGCATTGGGACCTGGCACCTTGGCCGCCAGCGCCAGAAAGATATCCTTGCGATCCAGATTCAACAGTTCGGCCTCCACCGAGTTGGCGATCACAATGCCGTCAAAACCGATTTGCACTTCAATAATCTCTTTTACGCCGTTGTCCTGACACTGCTGGAACTCGGAGGCTTTGATGCGTCGTGAGGAGTTGGTGATATCCGGGTATTTAGTGCCAACACCGCCGCAGAATAGCTTCATGCCGCCACCCGAACCGGTGGATTCAATCTTTGGCGTGGGCTTGCCACTGGATCGGCCATAGCGCTCAGCTACCACCGTGGAAAAGGGGTATACAGTCGAGGAACCGACTACTTCAATACTGTCGCGAGCCACAGCCGACGATGTGGCTGTCACAGAGGCTGCTGCAAATAACGCCAGGGAACATATGGCGGTAAACTTTTTACGCTGGTTCATATCTATCTCCACAATCAGGCAAGTTGTTCTCGAGCAACTTCTCCTCAGGCACGAAGGCTATAAAAGGAGCTGCTGCAAATAATTACCCGCTCAGGTTATTGGGTTTATATGACAGAAATATGACAACGGTTAAGCAAGAATACAGTTGATGGCATTTTTATGGCTGGTTTATGTCAATTTTATGGCTGTCATATTATTGTCATATTACAGACATAGAGTTGTCACTCGACTGTCACATTGCAGCGAACGTTTTTAACGCATGTTTGACGCCTGTTTAACGCCTATTTAACGAATAGTTGCGATACAACATTCGTCAGCTATGCACATTTTCAACCTTTGGGGATTTTGTATGAAACAACTACTTTTATCTGCCGCCGTGGCCTCCGCTTTAAGCCTGTCATCCTATGGCTTTGCCGATGGCCCTATCGACAGCACTATCTACGGAAAAGTGAATGTCTCTGTGGTCAATCAGGACAGCGGCTCCAGTGACCAATGGAAACTCAACAGCAATGCCTCACGCCTTGGTGTGAAAGGCAAAACCGAAATCGCCGATGGCCTCTACGCTGTCTATAAAGCGGAATTTGAAGTCTGTGTTGACGATGGCGACTGCAAGGGCCAGACCTTTACCCAGCGCAATATTATGGGCGGCATCCGCGGCAGCTTCGGCACAATCTGGGCTGGCCACCACGACACACCAACCAAACTGGCCCAAAACAAGATCGATCTGTTCAACGACCTCGAAGGTGATATGAAGAATACCTTTGAAGGCGAAAACCGCGTCTCCAATATGGTTGCCTACAGCTCACCGGAGATCAACGGTTTCGCCGCGACAGTGGCAATGATTCCTGCGGAAGGTGCAGATGTGGATCAGGATGGTCAAGACGATACTGGCCTCGCCGACGGCATGTCCTACTCGGTTAGCTATACCATGGATAATCTGTATGTGGCACTGGCTGGCGATCAGGACGTAGACAAGCAGGACCTGGTGCGCCTGGTTGCCCAGTACACCATCGACGATCTGCAGCTGGGTCTGATGTACCAGCAAAACGAAGACAACCTCGGCACCAAGGATGAGTCCGGATTCTTTATCAGCGCGGCCTACAAAATCGACAAGACCACTTTGAAGGCGCAGTACGGCTCTATTGAAGATGATGTGGACGGCGATAAAGAAGAGACATTGTCGCTGGGCGCCGATTACAAACTGGCCAAAAGCACCAAACTCTTTCTGTTTTACACTGATAACACAGACTCTTCTGTCGGCTCAGCCGATGTTGAAGACAGTGCCTTTGGTGTCGGTATGGAGCACAAATTCTAAGCTGGTTTGCAACCACTTGGCACTAGTGATCAGAAGGCGGGCCCAGCGGGCTCGCCTTTTTTTTCAGCTCTTCAACATGATCAATCAAGGTATCAACCGTCGCCTTGAGCAGATCCAGCTCGTCGAGACTAAGGTCGTTTAACTGCTCAAGGTTGTATTCAATGGTATCGATAATACGCTTGTGAGGGCGCTGCATCGGGCGCATAAAATAGGTGGTAACCGTCGCCACAATAGCGCCAAAAAACAGCACCGAGCCAACCACAATCCAGATGCCGCCAAACAGCAGCGCCATCCCGGAGTGAGGTTTGTCGGCGATTCCAGCGGTTGAGAAAGCCGCCACTCCCCAATAGAGTGCCTCGCCGTACGAGCTGATGGGCGTGTCCGCAACATGCCGCTCCGCAAAATAAACCGCCGCCGCAAACAGCATCCACAGCACAACCAATAACAGCACCATTTTGGTAAAAGGTGTGTGTTGGTAAACATCGTCAACGAATCGTTTCAGGCGTGGCACTGTGGTTCGCAAGCGCATTTTGTCGCGAGCCATGGCCATTACTCGACCGCCGGCATGGCCGCCGACCCGGCCAAAATGCCACCGTCAATATTCAGCTCGGCGCCGGTCATATAGGGCACCTCGTCAGACCCGAGCATAATCGCCACCGCGGCAACTTCCTCAACCTCACCAAATCGGTGAGCCGGAATCGCAGCGGTCATGGCTTTGAGTCGCTGCTCACGCTTTTCGCCATCGCCGAGCATCGGGTCCCAGATCGGCGTCATAATCGCCGCCGGATGAATCGAGTTACAGCGGATATTCAAACCCTGCCCGGCGCAGTAGAGCGCAACGGTTTTGGTATGGTTGCGCACCGCCGCTTTGGACGAAGCATAGGCCGCCGCATCCGGCACACCCACCAGTCCGGAGCGCGACGACATATTGATAATGGCGCCGGATTTGGTCGGCCGCATGGCGCGGATGGCATATTTGCAGCCAAGGAATACGCCGTCGAGATTAATTCGATGTACGCGGCGCCAGCTTTCAAGGCTTGCCTGCTCAGGGTTCTGCTGCCGGCCATCGGTTTCTAGACCGGTGATGCCGGCATTGTTGACCAGAATATCCAGCCGCCCCTTTTGCTGATTAACTTTCCCCATTAGCTGTTGCCACTCTGACTCGTTTGACACATCAAGGGGCTCAAAGACGGCACTGTCACCCAGCGCCTCGGCCACGGCCTGACCCGAGCTCTCGATGTCGGTGAGATAAACAAAGGCGCCCTCATTGACAAAAGCCCGGGCAATGGCTGCACCGATTCCGCTGGCGGCGCCGGTGATCAAAGCAATTTTTCCTGTTAGGCGATTCATATTAAAAGATTCACTTTTTGTGGTTTGGTTTTGCGTCGTTTTCCTGTTTAGTTTTAGCTGATCAAGAGAAGACTGGCCACAGATTTGGCCCACTACATGTCCAATTAAATACCCAAATAAATAACGCAAGCATGCTCTGGATTATCTTTGCCGGCGTTCCGCCGCAAGTGCAGACATTCGTCCTGCTCATCGCTAAACTGTTGCAGTCAAAATCACCACCTTTCAGGACGGCTGCATATGAATAACAACCATTTACTGTCAATTTTTGTCACCGGCTGGCTGCTGTCGGCGAATGCCTTTAGCGCCTGTGACTTTGATACCGACGATGCAGACTCGCCCAACTTTATGGATCGCATTGCCGACTGCGAAAAGCAGCCAGAGGCGGAGAAGAACGGCAAACGGAATAGCAGCCCGGCAGCGACCAAACTCTACGGCGAGGGCACCGTGGACCCGCTATCAGGTATGGCCGAGCGGCCGGTTGTGGCGCCCGGCTCAATGAATCACAGCCCGGGCAAATCCTTTGCTGCACGCCAGCATTACTCGCTGCGTCCGGATGCCAAGTTTGAAGAGTCGGTGACCATCGCTATTCAGCGGCTGCATATTGAGATGGCGCACTACTGTGCCAAGGGCTGGACAATCGAGAAGCAGTGGACGGAACCGGATGCGCGAGTGGAGGGGGATTTTTACCTGCATTTTTTATTTAGATGCAGCTAAGGGCTTTTTCTAACGACAGGCTAAGGGCTTTTTCTAACGACGGGCTAAGGGCTTCTACCCCAGATTATTCGGAAAGCGGCAGATAAATTCGGCACCATGACCGAGGCGGCTATAGATCTTCAATTCGCCATCGCAGCGATTGAGCGCATGCTTGACGATCGCCAGTCCCAATCCGGTGCCGCCGGTATCGGAGTTGCGGCTGCTGTCTCCGCGATAAAAACGTTCGGTCAGGCGTGGAATATCCACCGCATCTATACCGACGCCATCATCCTTGACTGACACATTGATAAAACCACCGTACCGCGAGACTTTAACCGCCACAGACGCGCCTTTGGGATTATGGCGCACGGCATTAAAGACAATATTGCCCAGCACGCTGCGCATATCTTTTGGATCAGCCGCGATACGACAATCGGGCTCACATTCCAGCGAAATAACATGTCTGCCATCGCTGAGCAGTTCGGCCTCGGCGACTATGCTCTGCAACAGCTCGTGCAGGTTGAGGTTTTCCACCGCCGGTTTTTGATTATCCGACTCAAGCCGTGAGATAAGAATAAGGTCATTGGCCAGGGCTTCCATCCGTGACACCTGGCTGGACATCTGGCTAAAGGCTTTGTCGAACATTTCGCTGTTGCCGGGAATATCGCTCAACGTTTCCAGATAGCCGCGCATGACCGTCAGCGGCGTGCGCAACTCGTGTGACACATTGCCGACAAACTCCTTGCGCAGCTGCTCAAGATTGGTGATGCGGGTGACATCGGTGACCACCAGAACAATTTCATCATCGCCAAAGTAAGAGGCGGAAAGCTGCAGGATGCGCCCGGACTGGCTGACCGAAGAGAGAGTGATTGAGCCGTCGAGTTCTTTCTGCGAGATATAGCGAACAAATACCGGATCGCGAATCAGGTTGATGACCGCTGTGCCACGGTCGGATGAACGCAGACCGAGCAGAGCGGCCGCCGAGCCATTCCACCAGTCGATATTGAGATCACTGCGCAGTACCAGAATGCCCTCTTCCAGCGCTTCGGTCAGTCGGGTTATGCGATTGATCGTGCGGCGCATGCGCTCCTGGGTACGGCGATGACGGCGGCGCTGGCGGTTGAGGGTGTCGCTGATCTCGCCCCACACGCCATCGGCATCTGGCGGAATGCCACGCATGCCTTTATCGATCCAGCGAAACAGTTTCGAGATGATGCGAAAGGCCCAGACGATGTAGGCGACAAGGCCGAGCAGAATTATTTCAAACGGGGCGCCGAGACTGAGACCAAACAGCACAGAGAACAGGCTTATCAGCACTACGCGCCATATCTCTGTATGCATTCCCGGTCGCAAAGAATTTAAACCCTTGTTTAGCCATTTTGAACTTGGGCTGAGAAACGGTAGCCAGCTCCGCGCACAGTCTGCACATAGTTGTCATGGCCTGCAACCGAAATTGCCTTGCGCAGGCGGCGGATATGCACGTCCACGGTACGTTCATCGAGGTAGACATTGCCGCCCCAGACATAGTCGAGAATCTGCCCGCGGGAATAGACACGCTCCTGGTGAGTGAGGAAAAACTGCAGCAAACGGTACTCCGTGGGGCCGAGGTTAATCGGCTGCCCGGAAATGCTGACGCGATGACCGAGGGGGTCAAAGAGCAGTTCACCGACTGCGATCGGCTCCTGCAGATCTTCGCGGCCGACCCGTCGCAGCACTGCCTTGACCCGTGAGATCAGCTCGCGCGGTGAAAAGGGCTTGGGAATATAATCGTCCGCACCGGCATCGAGACCGGAGATCTTGCTGTCTTCCTCGGCCTTGGCGGTGAGCAAAATGATCGGCAGTTTGGCGGTCAGTTCATCGCGCTTTAAACGCCGCAACAGCTCCAGACCGGTGGTGCCTGGCATCATCCAGTCCAGCAGCGCCAGATCTGGTTGGTGGTCGATAATCATCGAATGCGCTTGCTGTGCATTCTCGGCTTTGAGCACATTAAAGTCCGCTGCTTCCAGTGCGATTGAGAGCATATCCCGGATCGCCGCTTCGTCATCGACCAACAGGATCGTATGCTTCGGCATAAAATTGACCTTTTCATTCATTTCAGACGATCCATTTAAGGCTGCAAACATGACAAAAATATGACAAGGGCAAAGTGTAGGCCGATCCTGATGATTTACAACCGGGATTTCAGCTCAGCCCCGGTGTCGATATTTGTGGTTGCTTGCCGCATAATGGCGCTTTTTCAAGCAACCAGGATCCAACCATGACAATTACACAAAACAGCGCAGTGAGCTTTCACTACACATTAACTGATGATCAGGGTCAGCAAATTGACAGCTCTGCGGGACAGGATCCATTGGCCTATCTGCACGGCGCCGGCAATATTATTCCCGGCCTGGAAAAGGCGCTTGAAGGCAAGTCTGTCGGCGACCAGCTGAATGTCGAAGTCTCCGCCGAGGAAGGTTACGGCCCGGTTCAGCAAGAGCTGATTCAGGAAGTGCCGCGCGAAGCTTTTCAGGGTGTTGACACTATCGAAGTGGGTATGCAATTTGAAGCACAGACAGGTCAGGGCGGCGCGGTTCCGGTTACTGTGACTGCGGTTACCGACGAGACAGTTACTGTTGATGGCAATCATCCTCTGGCCGGTAAAACCTTGAATTTCGATGTCACCATCGCCGATGTTCGCGAAGCCTCTGAAGAAGAACTTGCCCATGGGCATATCCACGGCCCAGGTGGACACCACCACTAAATCGGCCTGGTCAAAAAAGGCTTCCAAAAAAAGCCTTCCAAAAAAAAGGCCACCAAATGGTGGCCTGAACTGGGAGGAAGAAGTACTTAAGTCGATTACTGGGATTTTTTAGGTGACGCGTTTGATTGAAACGTACCTCACTCAAGTCTCTAATCAAACATTGGCGATATCTCGCTGGCGGCGACACAGGCCGCGAGTCCGCAGCCTATGCCTGTGCTGGTCCAGAAGTCTGCACCGTAAGCAAAAATACCAATTGAAACTCCAAGAAGGGCGCCGCAGGTAATCAGCAGCAAACTAACAAGACTGTAACCATTCATTAATAAATCCTCTTTACTCTGTTGCGTTCCGTACGATTGTGTCTGAACAGCAGGAGTGGCATTGGACCCGGTTTAAAGCGCCATTGCCCGCGAACGGTTCGCAATTTTCCTGTTGCCCTGTTCTCAATCTGGCGACTGATGCAAAATACTGTGAGCTGTTTCGATAAAAATGCGTCGCCAATGGGCTTGGCGGCTGAGACAAAACCGGCTCAAAAACTGAGCGCGATGATTGAGAGAGATCAAAACCCCATGACAATCAAAATCGGTATCAACGGATTTGGCCGCATTGGCCGACTGGCACTGCGTGCAGCATGGCATCGGCATGATTATCAGATTGTGCATATCAACGAAATTGCCGGTGATGCCCAGACCGCCGCGCATCTGCTGAAATATGATTCGGTGCACGGCACCTGGGACGAGCAGATTGAGGCTGACGGCGATGCCATTCGCATTGCCGATCAAAGGGTGCGCTATACCCAAGGCAAAACCATTGCCGAAACTGACTGGTCTGATGTGGATCTTGTGGTCGAGTGCAGCGGTAAATTTAAATCCCAAATCGCACTGGCGCCCTACTTCGAACAGAAGGTTAAAAAAGTGGTGGTCTCAGCGCCGGTCAAAGATGGCACGTTAAATATTGTGATGGGCGTCAACGATGACAAGTACTTCGATCAGGCGATCGTCACGGCGGCGTCCTGCACCACCAACTGTCTTGCGCCGGTGGTCGATGTGCTGCACAAAACCTTTGTGATCAAGCATGGCTCAATCACCACCATCCATGACATCACCAACACCCAGAGCATTCTCGACGAATATCACAGCGACCTGCGTCGCGCCCGGGCCAGCGGGCTGTCGCTGATTCCCACCAGCACCGGCTCGGCGACTGCAATCACTGAAATTTTTCCCGAACTCAAAGGTCGCCTGAACGGCCTGGCGGTCAGAGTGCCTCTGGCCAATGCTTCGCTGACTGACTGTGTTTTTGAACTCGACCGCGAGGTCAGTGTGGAAGAGGTTAACGCCGCACTGCGCGATGCCGCGGAGGGTCGCCTGAAAGGTGTGCTTGGGTTTGAGGAGGCGCCACTGGTGTCCGTGGACTACACCAACGATACCCGCTCGGGCATTGTCGATGGACTGTCGACCATGGTGATCAACCAGACTCAGGTCAAAGTACTTGTCTGGTATGACAATGAGATCGGCTATGTCAATCGGATGATGGAGCTGGCTGCGAAGGTCGCAGCGTCGATTTAAAATATGACATTTGAGCTTAAATCTCCCATTGCGCAATACAGCCTGGTCACTCTGAGCTACTGGGCCTTCACCCTTAGCGACGGCGCCCTGCGGATGCTGGTGGTGCTGTTTTTTCACCAACTTGGCTACAGCCCTCTGGAGATCGCCGGACTGTTTTTACTCTATGAGTTTTTCGGCATTGTCACCAACCTCTACGGCGGCTGGCTGGCCAGTGCCATCGGGCTGACTATTACCATGCAGTTGGGTTTGGCGCTGCAAATCGTGGCGTTGATCATGCTCGCGGTGGATAACAGTCTGCTTACGGTGGCCTATGTAATGGTCGCCCAGGCGCTGTCGGGCATTGCCAAAGATCTCAATAAAATGAGCGCCAAGGCGAGCATCAAGTCACTGGTTCCTGCCGATGCCCAGGGGCAACTCTATCGTTGGGTTGCGCTGCTGACCGGCTCAAAAAATGCGCTTAAGGGGCTCGGCTTTTTTCTCGGCGGATGGCTGTTGGCAATGGTCGGCTTTCAGGCCGCGGTTGGGCTGATGGCCGCCATTCTGGCGCTGGTGCTAGCCGCCAGTCTGCTGTTGCTCGATCGCTCGGCGGGAATTGCCAAGCGGCGGCAACATTTTAGCAGCCTGTTTTCAAACAATAGCGCAATCAATCGATTGAGCGCGGCGCGATTTTTTCTTTTTGGTTCACGGGATATCTGGTTTGTTGTCGCCCTGCCGGTATTTCTGCAAAGCCAGCTGCAGTGGAGCTATCTGCAAGTGGGTACTTTGCTCGCCCTCTGGGTAATTGGCTATGGCATTGTCCAGGCAGCCGCGCCCAAGCTGACAGGAAAAACCTTTGCCACAAGGGGCGCGGTAACATCCGGCTATAATCACCCCCCTTCCGCAGCCAGCGCATTTAACTGGGTGGTTCTGCTCTGTCTGCTACCGGCGGCTATCGCCACCAGTCTCTTTTTCAGCGCAGACAACAGCTTTTGGGTTGCCACCAGTCTGGTGCTCGGGCTGTTGGTTTTTGGCGCCCTGTTTGCGATTAACTCGTCCATCCACTCCTATCTGATTGTCGCCTATGCGAGAGAAGACGGCGCCTCATTGGATGTTGGCTTTTACTATATGTGCAACGCGGCGGGCAGATTGGTAGGCACCCTGCTGTCTGGCTGGGTCTACCAATCATCCGGGCTGATCGCCTGTCTGCTGATCTCTTCGGCGATGTTATTGGCCACCGCAATGATTTCAAGAAAGCTTCCTGACCAGACCTGTCCCGGTTGATCCTGGCGCAGACTTTTACTGTCCGCCCAGGTCTGCTAGGGTGAGCGGCTTTTAATATGGCAGAAGACTCTTTTATGGCTGATCAAAACCTTTCCGATGGCAACCAGAGCAATACCGCGATGGATCCCAATGGGCTATACCGCGAAGAAAATTTCACCGACCAGAAAATGGGCGCAATCCGCAAGCTGGTTCCCGTTAAGGCAGACGGCAGTGATGACCCTGAACGCGAGACCCAATTTTTTGGCTCGGCGCAGGTTATGACGCCAATGGGTGCAATACCGCTTAATTTTGCCCTCGATGGCGCCACTATTGGTGAAGCTGCCAGCGACTTTGCCGGCAAGGCGCAGCTTGCGGTGGAAGAAGCAGGCAGAGAAATTGAAAGAATGCGCAGAGAGCAGGCATCAAAAATTGTTGTGCCCGGTCAAGGCGGTGGCGGCATGGGCAGTAGCGGAATGGGCGGCGGCGGAATCATTACCTGATGACCAAAACCACCAAGCGTGATTTTGTGGCTGTGTTGAAGGTAGTTAGTCCTGAGCTGCTTAATCGAGAGCTGCTTAATCGAGAGCTGCTTAGTCGCAAGCTGGTTAATTGAGAGCTGCTTAGTCGAGAGCAGCGCCAATAGAACAACTACTGCCCGGTACAAAACTTCGACTAACGCTAATCACCCGACTGTGGTGCCAACTGCGGCGGGTTATCTGCAGGCAGGCGCTAAGGGGCGTTTGCCCCAGAGCGCCAGTAATCGCGCTATCGGGAATCGCTGCCCGCAGTTGATGCTCCACTCTGCTGGGGGCCAGCACCCAATTGAGGTAGGCCTGCGGGGTCACCTTCTGATAATTTTGTTTTAGATAGGCGGGCACCAAAGCTGGGGAGACAAAACACTCCTCCCACTGCACCGCGATCGCGTCAAGAGCGTGAACCACAACCGAATAATAGACAGGCGCCCCTTCGGCCAACTGCAATAGAGAGCCGATGTCGCTCGCTGCCGCAACGGTGTCGAGCTCGATAACGCGGTTGCTATAACGAGGATTGGCAAAATTAAACTGCTGGGCAAAGTCTGGAAGCTCCAGGGTTAGCGTTGCGGACGGCGGTTCGGCGACAAAAGTGCCCATTCCGGCAGACCGCAATAACAGCCCTTCGTCCGCCAACTCCTGCACCGCGCGGCGTGCGGTCATTCTGCTTACTGAAAAATCCACAGCCAGCTGGTTCTCCAGGTCCTGGCGCACCTACGATCAATCTCACAATCGGCCCAATCGCCACGATCGGGATCAGGTAGGTGA
>JALRJD010000067.1 GCA_023255165.1 Porticoccaceae bacterium
CTTTCCGGCTTTGATCTGTTGCGCAATGTCAGCGTGCAGGTGGAGGCGGGCCAGGTGACCGCGATTGTCGGGCCCAACGGTGCCGGCAAGTCGAGCCTGCTGCGGGTGCTGACTGGCGAAATGCAACCGACCACCGGCCAGGTGATATTTAATCAGCGTAATCTTGATGATTGGCCGGTCGAGCAAAAAGCGCAAATGCTGGCCGTATTGCCGCAGCACTCACTGTTAAATTTTCCCTTTACCGCCAATGAGGTGGTCGGCCTCGGTCGCATTCCCCATGAAACCGGCACCAGCAAAGACGCTGAAATAATTGCTCAGGCGCTAAAGCTGGTCGATGCTGAATATCTGCAGCGGCGCTTCTACACCCAGATGTCCGGGGGTGAAAAGCAGCGTGTGCAGCTGGCTCGGGTGTTGGCGCAAATCTGGCTGCCCTGCGCATCCGGCGAACAGTTTCTGGTGCTCGATGAACCGACCTCGGCATTTGATCTCGCCCATCAGCAGTTGACTCTGGATATTGTCCGACAGCTGGCGGCTCGGGGAGTGGGTGTGGTGATGGTGTTGCACGACCTCAATCTGGCGGCGCGCTGTGCCGACAAACTGGTGGTGTTTGACGGTGGTGAAGTTGCCGCCCAAGGGTCGCCAGAGCAGGTCCTGACAGAACAGTTGATCCAGCAGGTGTTTGGGGTTGAGGCGATCATTTCCCGACATCCGCTGACCGATAAACCCTTGGTGATAACCTGATGAAAAGTGCTATAACCGCAACCATTATTTTGGCCGCGAGCCTCTGTTACTCGACATCTCTGCTGGCTGAAATCAGTGTCCGCGATGATATCGGTAAAACAGTGGTGCTTGAGCAACCGGCGCAACGCATTGTCAGCCTGGCGCCAAATATCACCGAGGTGTTGTTTTACATTGGCGCCGGTGAGCAGATTGTCGGTGCCGATGAATATAGCAATTACCCTGAGCAGGCAAAGCAGATTACCCGTGTTAATAATCATGCTGCCGCCAACTACGAGTTGATACTGTCACTGCAACCGGATCTGGTTATCGCCTGGCAGTCGGGCAATGGTGACAAAATTATCAGTCGTATTCGCCAGCTGGGTATTCCGGTATTTGTTATCGAGACGCACCACCTTGAAGATATTCCCAATCTCTTTACCCGCTTTGGTGCGCTGTCCGGTCATCTGCAACAGGCTCGCGACAAGGCTGAGGATTTCACTCGCCGACTCAATCTGCTGCGCGAAAAATACAGCACCCGTCCGAACGTAAGAACCTTTTACCAGATCTGGGATGAGCCGCTGATCACCCTGAATGGCGAGCATATGATCAGCAGCGTGATTGAGCTCTGTGGCGGCACGAATATCTTTGCCGACGCGATTCCGCTGGTGCCTTACGTCAATATCGAATCGATTGTTGCCGCCGACCCGCAAGTGATTATTGCCGGCGGCAGCAAGGAGGAGAAGCCCCATTGGTTTGATAATTGGAGCAAGTGGGGTGAAATTTCCGCGGTGCGCTATGGGCATGTCTATCTTATTCCGGCGGATTTGATGCAGCGCCATTCGGTGAGGATTCTTGCGGGCGCGGAGATGATGTGTGATTTTCTGGAGCGTGCTCGTCAATCTCACGGTTAATCCTGGGGAGCGCTTTTTAGTCTGTCATTCCGAGGGAACGAAGCAACCGAAGGAATCCATTACGTAGGAGCATCCGAGGAACCGGGACAAGTCTCCTCGACACGCTGTAAATACT
>JALRJD010000116.1 GCA_023255165.1 Porticoccaceae bacterium
AACCATAAACATATCGAGGACTATAGCCGGGCCATAGATCAGCACACTGCTGACAGGAATGGCTTTGCTACCGCTCGCGGCCTTAGCATAACCGACGAGGACCGCCTGCGCGGCACCATTATTATGGGTTTGATCTGTCATTTCAGGATCGATATACCGGCCATCGAAATGCAGTTTCAAATCTGTTTCGCCAAGCACTTTGCCAATGAGCTCGATGCTCTCAGCGCGATGGCCAGAGACCGTCTGGTTGTGGTTGAGCCGCATAAAATTGAGGTGCTCGCGGCGGGTCGCCTGCTGATAAGGGCCATCTGTATGGTCTTTGATCAGTATTTGGATCGCGGCAAATCGTTTTCCAAAGTCATTTAGCAGAGCAGACTGTCCAGCTGCGGAGCACGTGTCAGAGTTTTACAGCCGGCTAAACAGATAAATCAATAACAAAAAACTTAAGAACCAGAAGCCTGAAAGCAACTTCCACAGCGTCAGGCTGCTGGCATTTTTTTCGATCACTGGATCGGTTTGCAGAAACATGGGGTTGGGCTGGGTCAGGTCACGCATCAGGTCGTCAATGCTTTGATAGCGCTCATAGAGATCAAATGCGACTCCCTTCTCCAGTGCGGCATCAAACCAAACCGGTATCTGTGCATTGTGCCGTATCGCGCTCCTGTAACGCAGGCGATCGTAGTCAAAGGCGTTACGGCATTCCTCGATGGCTTCACCATAGGGAAGATGACCGGTAAACAGCTCATAGACAATAGTCGCCAGAGCATAGACATCGCCCTGAATGCCAGGATTGCGTCCGAGCAAATAGAGTGGGTCGGAATAGCTGGCGGTGCCCAGCGCTCCTTCGTGAACCAAGGGTCGCTGCAGTTCCGCAAGGCCAGCGACATAAACAGAACCAAAATCGACGATCAGCGCCTGGGGATTGCCAGCATCGATACTGCTGCGGGTAAGCATAATATTGGCCGGCTTCAGGTCTTGATGAATCGCCTCATTATCATGGAAAGCCCTCAGCCCCTCGGCAATCTGCTTAACAATACCAATACTGAGTTTTGGGCTCGGCGGCTGGTGCTCAGCGATCCACTGATCAAGGCCAATGCCATCGACAAAGTCCATCAGATAATAGAGCGCCGTGCGTCGCCGCTGCTGCTGAATCACCCTTACCACATAGGGTGAATGGATACGCCGCCCTATCCACTCCTCCTGAATAAACCGATCTATGGCACTGAGGTCATCTTCAATGTTCCGCGATGGGGTCTTCATTACGCACCGCTGCCTGCTCGCGGAACTGTGGTCACTGAATTGATCCTCGACCAGATAGAGCTGGCTGCGGCTGGAGGCGAAAAGCTCCCGAACCACCAGATAACCATCAAGCTTCATGCCTGGCCTCAAATCGGGAGGAAATGGCAGTCGCGTCAGTTGCGCGCTGTAATCTTCAAGGTTGCTCTCTGGAAGTTGATTGACCAAGACCACTATCGCGCTGAGATTATCATCGCTGCCGCCCGCCACGGCGGCCCGGTAAATGGCCTGGCTAATCTCACTGGCACTGGCATCCGCAGCGAGCAACTGTTGCAGTTGCGCGGCACTGATAAAATCATGCGCGCCGTCGCTGGTCAGCAACAACCGGTCACCGGCCTTAAGTTCGCGATGTCCGTAATCAAGATTGAGGCGGCTATCCATGCCAATTGCCCGCGACAGGCAGGTGCGGTTGGCATCAATAGTGGCCACATGGTCAGTGGTCAGCTGGGTCATTTCACCGGCGCGCAGCAGATAGATTCGGCTATCGCCAACATGGAAGAAATGCAGAGTACGGCTTTTAATCACCACCGCGCTGAAGGTGCTGAGATAGCCCTTGGTGGTGGTGACAAATTCATGACTTTTGCGAAACAGGCGCAAGTTAATCGTCGACAAAACCTTTTCGCCGCTTCCGGCGACAGACCAGGTGTCTGGCGTCTGGTAGTACTCCTCGAGAAACCGTGTCACGGCGGTTTGGCTCGCCTCGCGTCCGGCCTCCGCGGTCGAAACGCCATCAGCGAGGGCCAGACTGATACCCTTGTTCTCAAGGATATACGTCTCTTGCGGCTGTTGATAGGCAACCGCATCCTCATTGATTGGCTTGGCGCCGCGCTCACAGAAGCTGGCGACATCCAACTGTATCCCGGCCATTGGAACCTCTTCGGCTATCGCTGGACTTCGACGATCGCTGGACTGATAAAAACCGCTAACCGACATCAATCATTTGCACAGTGCCATCGGGCAGAATTTCCGAGATCTGACCCTTGGGCTCTTCCAATAGCATAGCAATGGCAAAAACAATCATCGCAGAGAATCCGATCAGCATAAAAAACGTGCTGTAATCAACAAAGCTGAGAATGGTCAGATAGGTTACCGCACCCACATTGCCATAGGCGCCAGTCATGCCGGCAATCTGCCCGGTCATGCGACGTTTGATCAACGGCACAATGGCAAACACGGCACCCTCGCCCGCCTGCACAAAAAAAGAGCACGCCATGGTGGCGATAACCGCCGCGGGAATCCACCACTCGCTATTAATCTGCGATAGCACCGCATAACCCACACCCAGACCGCCGATCAAAAATAACAGTGATCTGCGGCGCCCAAAGTAATCTGAAAACCAACCACCGCCGGGACGCGCCACCAGGTTCATAAAAGCAAAACCCGAGGCCAGCAGGCCCGCTTTGACCGGATCCAATGTGTCGAATGTCTCGAGAAAAAACAGTGGCAACATCGATACCACCGCCAGCTCGGAACCGAATGTAACGAAGTAAGCCCAGTTAAGAATGGCCACCTGTTTGAACTTGTATTTATCCTGCTCCGGAACGCCCTGAGCCAGATGCTCGTGGTTAACATGCCAGATCTTGTGCCACTGGTAGGCAAACAGCACCGCCAACACAATCCAGATTGCGACCATGACATCGTTGCTCACCAGATCCACTCCGGCGGGCGACAACTTCCATGACAGCACTCCCAGAGCCAAATACATCGGAATATTCATCAACAGATAAAAATACAGATCACGCTGGCTGGTGACTTCCAGCCCACCGGACTTTTTCGGTTTGAAATAGGTTGAGCCTTTTGGCGTATTGCGTGCCACTCGGTAATAAAACACACCGTACAGAGCGGCGATTACACCGGTGGTCGCGATCGCATAGCGCCATCCATCCTCGCCACCATAAAACAGCGCCAGAGTCGGCAATAACATCGCCGAGGCAGCCGAACCAAAGTTGCCCCAGCCTCCGTAAATGCCCTCGGCAATGCCCACCGTTTTATGGGGGAACCACTCGCCGACCATCCTGATGCCAATCACAAATCCGGCGCCGACAAAGCCCATCAAAAACCGCAACAGCGCCAGTTGCTGGTAAGTCTGCGCAAAAGCAAAAGCCAGGCAGATAAACCCGGAGGTGACCAACAGCGCGCTATACACTTTTCGCGGGCCAATTTTATCGACAAGAATACCAATCAAAATCCGCGCCGGAATCGTCAGCGCGACATTCAAAATCATCAGCGCCTTGATCTGCTGGGAACTGAGGTCAAATGCCTCCTTGATAAAGGCAAGCAAGGGAGCGTGATTAAACCAGACCATAAAGGTGAGAAAAAATGCAAACCAGGTAATGTGCAGGGTTTTAATCTTGGGGTCACTAATGGCAAATAAATTAATTCGATCGTTAATAGACATGGGGCCTCCGACAAGTCAGATAAAACAACCCGCCCAGTCTCAAGCGATTAATGCCAAAAACATTTGATATGCATCAAAGGTGGCCAGCCCGACCGACCCCGCAAACTGGCCCCTCTACCCCAACGGAGCCGATCCAGCATCGCCGCAACAGTGGCCTGTGGTTGGCAACTATCCCCTTGTGAGTAGAGACCCGAGAGCGGCAGAGTTAACAGTGGTAACCGCGTATAGGTCGGCAATTTTCCACGCTCTATACTCGTCTCTGTACTCCTTTTTAAAATCAGCTTTTCTATCACTGGAGACAAACCATTGCACAGGGAGGTAACAGCGCAATGAACAACAACCAATCGATGCCAGGCGCAAGCCGCGCTCTGACCATGGCGACATTTGCCTTTGCCGCCAATTTTGCCGTCTGGGTACTCTATGCAGTGATCGGACTGCAATTGCAAAAGAGCCTGCAACTAAGCGCGACACAACTGGGGGTTTTCTTTGCCTCTCCGATGCTCACCGGCGCCCTGGCACGGGTGCCATTGGGGGTGCTCGCCGACCGCATCAATCCCAAGCATCTGTTTAGCCTGCAAATGCTGGCTGTGGTTCCCGCTCTGCTTATTCTGCCGAAGATTCACAGCCTGCAGCACTACCTCTGGCTTGGACTCTGGCTCGGTATCAGCGGCGCCTCGTTCACCATCGGCATCCGCTATGTTTGCGCCTGGTATACCCGCAACAGGCAGGGCACCGCCATGGGCATTTTTGGTGCTGGCAATGCCGGCGCCGCCATTACCCTGGCGCTGGCACCGCTGATTATTCAGCGCTGGGGTTGGCAGAGCCTGGGGCCTATCTATGCGGCGGGATTACTAGTCGTCGCACTGCTGTTTATGTGGATTGCCCCCTCCGCAACTGGCACCGATAAAACCAATCAGCAAAATAAATCTGGATCACTGACTGCGTACCTTAAAACGATTGGGCAGCTCAAAGTGTGGCGCTTTGGGCTCTATTACTATTTTGTTTTTGGCAGCTTTCTCGCGCTGATTATGTGGCTGCCCCAGTATTACGTTAATGCCTATCAATTGAGCAATGAACAGGCGATGGCCTTTAGCCTGTTTTTTGTGGCCACCTCAAGCATGGTGCGTGCCCTTGGTGGCTGGTTTGCCGATCGCTATGGCGGACGCGCAGTCAACTGGACGGTATTCTGGATCTGCTTGGTGTGCCTGTTCTTTCTCAGCTATCCGCCCACTACCATGACCATTCATGGCGTCAGTAGCGACGTTCACCTCGACATTGAAATTAACCTTTGGCTGTTTAGCGGATTGATTTTTATTATTGGTATTGCCCAGGGGTTTGGGCGCGCCAGTGTCTATAAAACCATCTACGATTACTACCCCAAGCAAATGGGCACTGTCGGCGGCTTTGTCGCCGCCATAGGTGCGCTGGGAGGTTGCACACTGCCAATTGCCTTTGGTCTGATCGTCGACCTGATGGGCATCCACAGCGCCTGCTTTATGCTTCTTTACGCTGTGCTGGCAGTCTGCATGACCGCGATGTTCTTCGCCAATAAAGCCGACCGGCTGCAACAGCGAGTCAATGACGCCCAGAGCCATAATTTTCTCGATCAAGACTAACTGAAACCGTGACAAAACAGGTTCGAAGATAGCGCCTACTCCCAAGCAAGTAACCCCCAGATCAGTGGTGGTAACCCAGCCTGGCGCTTGATCAGAATCAACTCCCGCCAGTAT
>JALRJD010000177.1 GCA_023255165.1 Porticoccaceae bacterium
CGGTGCCCCAGCCGCAGTTAAAATAGAGACCCTCAACCGAGGTCTTGCTGATAATCGGGCAGGCGTCCGGGCAGGTATCGACAATACCGCCCCACTGACGATTCATGCGCACACGGCTAAAGGCCGGGAACAGCTCGCAAATCGCCTGAACCGTATGTTCAACAACATGAAATGAACCGCGCTGGCCGTAACCGTTATAACTGTCGACACCGGCGCCAATCACCAGGTCGCCTTTGTCCGACTGGCTGATATAGCCGTGCACCGCATTCGACATCACCACCGTATCAAGGCAGGGTTTCACCGGCTCGGAAACCAATGCCTGCAGCGGCCGCGACTCCACCGGCAGACGCAACCCGGCCATGGCTGCCACCACACTGGAGTTCCCCGCCGTAACACAGGCCACCTTGCGCGCGCCGATAAACCCTTTGCTGGTTTCCACGCCAACCACCGCGCCATTTTGACGGCGAATGCCAGTCACCTCGGTCTGTTGAATCAGGTCCACGCCCAGCGCATCGGCGCCACGTGCATAACCCCAGGCCACCGCATCGTGACGCGCGGTTCCACCGCGGGGCTGCCACGACGCGCCGAGAATCGGATAGCGGCTGTCGGGGGAAATATTAATTAACGGCGCAATCTCTTTTACCCGCTGCGGGCTGACCACTTCACCGTCGATGCCATTCAGACGGTTGGCATTAACCCGGCGCTCAATGTCGCGCATATCCTGCAGGTTGTGGCCAAGATTCAATACTCCTCGCTGGCTAAACATCACGTTATAGTTAAGCTCCTGACTCAGCCCTTCCCAGAGTTTCATCGACAGTTCATAGAGCTGTGCCGCCTCATCCCAGAGGTAGTTGGAGCGAATAATCGTGGTGTTGCGTGCGGTGTTACCGCCGCCAAGATAGCCTTTTTCAATGACCGCAATATTGGTCAGGCCGTGCACTTTGGCCAGATAATAAGCAGTCGCCAAACCATGCCCACCACCGCCAACAACAATCACATCGTACTCGGATTTTGGGGTTGGGTTGCGCCACACTTTCTGCCAGTTTTCGTGATAGCTCAGCGCATTTTTCAGCAGGCTGAAGGCGGAATATTTTTTCATGCTCTAGGCTCTCGGGAATCGCGGTTAGTGGCAGCCATTGGAGCAATTCGCAAGCCAAATGAGATAGAAGAAAACCGACAACCTGCTAGATAAAAAGCGACAAAAAGGTTAAAAAAAAGGCAAAATGGCAGCTTTGTTCAAAACAAGCTTTAAATTGATTGAATATACGCGTCGAATTGCCGCATCAGAAAAATTATTACAGTGAACCCAACACGAGAAAACCATGCCTGTCAGTGCCGATAAAAAACTCCCCGCCGAGAAGATTTCACCGAGCTTGTCGGTGGGGTTTGTGCTGATGCCAAGTTTCACGCTGCTGCCATTTTCCGCCTTTATCGATGCCCTGCGCCTGGCCGCCGACGAGGGTGACCAGAGCCAGCAGATCAATTGCCAGTGGACAGTCATGGGCCAAACGCTCGAGCCGATTGCCTCCAGCTGCGGAGTCAGCGTGCAGCCGTGGGAGACCTATCGCGACCCGGCAAATTTTGATTACATCGTGGTGGTCGGCGGTCTGTTGCCCCACACCTTGCAGGGCAGCCAGCATGTAATTAATTATCTGCAGCGCGCCGACCAGGCTCATGTGCCGATTATCGGCCTCTGCACCGGCTCCTTTGCCATGATTCGCGCCGGGCTGATGAATAATCGTCGCTGCTGTGTCAGCTGGTTTCACTACAAGGATCTCACTGACCGCTTCAGCGATGTAATTCCCGTTGCCGAACAGCTGTTTGTTGATGATGGCGATCGCATTACCTGCGCCGGCGGTGCGGTGGCGGCGGATCTGGCGGCCTATATTATCGAGCGCCATCTGGGCCAGAGCTGGGCCCGCAAGAGCTTGCGCATACTGGTAATGGACAGCCCGCGGCCGGCCAACTCACCGCAGCCGCAGTTTTTTCTGTATCAGGAAATGCTAAATGATGACCTATGCGAATCGGCTGGTCTTTTAAGAAACAACACGGAAGATAGAACCCTTCTGGGTGCGGATTTTTAAGAAAGCCGATATATATATGACGCCCATCTA
>JALRJD010000182.1 GCA_023255165.1 Porticoccaceae bacterium
ATCGAAGCGCTCGTCGTGCCTGAGCCTGCGGGGACGTAGTTGTGCATTCCCCAGGTCAGCGCCAGGTCGAAGGTGGCGTTGAAGCGGACGCTGCCGGGCGTGATGTTGGTTGCCCCGATATTCCCGTTCGACAGGTTCACCGGACTGATTTTCAATGCAGCGTTTTTCAACATGCTCAAGGGGTTAGCTGCAGCGGCCATTCTCAGTCAATGAGGTGTCGCAGTAATCAGCGGTGCGCTGATGCTCTGAAATCACCACGTTCTCAACAATTGCGCCAAAGCGAATGGCATCCCAGATAACCGGCTCGTTTTTCTGGCTCAGATCGATGGTTTTGGCGTAGCAGCCACCTTCAAGATTAAAGACTGTGCCTTTGCCCCAGCCGTGCTCGTCATCGCCGATCAGGTAGCGATCAGGGTCTGCCGAGAGGGTGGTTTTACCGGTTCCGGAAAGACCGAAAAACAGCGCAGTATCACCGTCTTCACCGACATTGGCGGCACAGTGCATGGGCATGACATCTTTTTCCGGGAGCAGAAAATTCTGCACCGAGAACATGGCTTTTTTCATCTCGCCCGCATAGCGCATGCCGGCCAGCAGTACTTTGCGCTGGGCAAAGTTGATAATTACCACACCGTCGCTGTTAGTACCGTCGCGCTCTGGATCGCAGACAAAGTTTGCCGCGTGGAGAATTTTCCACTGTTCTTTGTTTGACGGGTTGTACTTTTCGGTGCGGATAAACATATTTCGGGCAAACAGGCAGTGCCAGGCGGTCTCGGTGGTCACGGCGACCGGGATATAGTGTTCCGAGTCCTGACCAACATGCAGATGCGAGACAAAGCGCTCTTTTTCCGCGATATAACCTGAAACGCGTTCCCAGAGCGCATCAAATGCGGCGGCGTCAAATGGACGGTTGACCGAACCCCAGTCGATGGATTCCGAGGAGCTCGGCTCATCGACGATAAATCTGTCGGCGGGAGACCTCCCGCTGCGATGGCCAGTGGTGGCGACAAACGCGCCAGTATCGGCGAGATGTCCCTCCCCGCGTTTGATGGCCATTTCTATAAGCTCGGGGGAGCCGGGATCTCTGTAAACAGCAGCGTCGGTCATTCTCTTCCTCTCTTCCAAAGGGTGAACGAATTTTATGTAGGGTTTAACTTACAAAATAAGGGCGGCAAGTATGCCAGAAAAACGTCCTCAATCTAAGTCAAAATGGGCGATTGCAGGGCCGATTAATTTAATGTACCAGTGGTTCGGGAGGGTTAAACAAGCGGTCGATATCGCGGTCGGTAAATCGATATTCCTGGGCGCAGAACTGGCAGGTAATTATCACAAGGCCCTGCTCTGCAGAGATATCCAGCACTTCTTCACGGCCCAGCGAGATCAGCGCGCCCTCTGTTCGCTGGCGGGAACAGCTGCAGCAGAAGCTCATCGACTGGGGTTCAAACAGGCGCAGCTCCTGTTCATGAAATAACCGGTATAACTGGTCATTATGCGAAAGTTGCAGTTGCTCGCTGCTGGAGAGGGTTTCAAACAGACTCGACACCGTCTGCCAGTCCTCTTCGCTTTTGTCGCGATCTCCGGAATTGGGCAGCTGTTGAATCAGCATGCCGCTGGCACTCTCCGCGTCGGCACTGAGTTTGATTCTGGTCGGCAATTGCTCGGACTGATAAAAATAGAACTCAAGACACTTGCTAAGATTTTCTTCATCCAGCGGTACTACGCCCTGATAGCGCTCCTTGCCTTCCGGTTCCAGCGTGATTGCCAGTGTCGCCTGGCCAAGCAGTTCCTGCAGTGTGCTGAGCCCATCCAGATTGTCAAAATCGCCGCGCACAATGCCGCGCACATTTTTGCCCTGAGTGCACTCGGCCATAATCATCGAGATCGGGCCATTGCCCTGGGCCTGCACTGTGATAACGCCAGTCTGTTTTAACCTGCTGCTGAGCAGGCTCGCGGCGACGAGAAACTCGCCAAACAGGCAGGCTACTTGCGCGGGGTAGTTTTGCAGAGCCAACAGCTGCAGATAGCTCGACGACAGGGTGGTAATTTCACCCCGAATATCCGTGCCATCAAAGAGAAAGCGCTGCAGGCAGTCTTGAGAAGTATGGTTATGATTCATAGGGCGCGTATTGTACTGATATTTCGCTGTGCGCCTATCTTAATTGGTTAAAAAGCGGTGAATTTGGCGGCGCTGTTTTTTGTTTGGCCGGCCATCACTGGTTGGGGATGATTGGTTAAAGGCCTTGCGCTCGGCAGCATTTTTTTCGCGTAAGGCAATGCTCTCGTCAGTCTCGCGATAGAGCAACAGCGCTTCCGGGGCACCGCGGCGCTGTTCGGAGAGACCAATAACCTCTACTGTTTTACTGTCGAAGCCCTGGCGGATGGTCAGAATCGTGCCGAGTTCGAGCTGCCGGCTGGCCTTGGATTTATTGCCGTCAATATGAACCTTGCCACCTTCAATCGCCGCCTTGGCCAGTGATCTGGTCTTGAAAAAGCGTGCGGCCCAGAGCCATTTGTCGATACGAACTTTATCCATGACCTAAACCTTAGCCTCGCCGATAAGCAGATGGGCAAAGGAGCTGATCATGGGAAAGTTTGCCGATTGCCGCGGTTCACGTTGGCTGTCGGGCTGTTCGATACAGAGCAGGTGGGTGATACCAAACTGCTGGGCGGATTCAAGAATTGCCTCAGAGTCATCAATAAACAGCGTGCGGGTTGGGTCAAAGCGGATATTTTCCTGCAGCTGCTGCCAGAATTTTTGTTCTTCTTTCGGTTGGCCATAGTCATGCGATGAGATAATCGAATCCAGATGCGCCTCGATGCCGGTCACGGCAAATTTAAGATCGACACTGTCACGATGGGCATTGGTTACCAGCACGCGCTGCTTGTTGTGGGCGCCTAGGGATTCCAGAAACGAGCGCGCATGGGGGCGCTCATTGATCAGGTGATTGATTTCCTGTTTCAGCGCGACAATATCCAGATTGCACTCCTGCGACCAAAAATCGGTGCAGTACCAGCTCAATGTGCCCTGACATTCCTGCATGCGCTGCAGCAGTTTTGTCGACACCTCATCCTGGGGGAGGCTGTGATGTTCGGCGTAGCGTTTGGGCAGGTGATGCAGCCAGAAAAAATTGTCGAAGTGCAGGTCGAGCAGGGTGCCATCCATATCCAACAGCACAGTGTCTATCTCGCGCCAATTCAGTTTCATATCAGTCTCTTCGCTGTGCCGAATTCGCGACGTTTAGAAAATATCATCGGGCAATCCGCTTTCAGAACCGCCGGGCAGCACTTCGTCGTCGATCGCTTCAGGTACATTTTCGCTTCTGAAAAATTCAAAAATACCCGGCTGGTTGGGGCCCACACGCTTGCCAGTTGCGGCATCGATCTTGACCATCACAATGCCGTCGGGCTGGATGCGTTCAATATTTGCCTTGCCCTTGAGGGCCTCGCGAACAAAGTCAATCCAGATTGGCAGTGCGGCTGAACCGCCATATTCATTGCGACCGATCAGCGCATTGCTATCGAAGCCGACCCAGGTGGTTACCGTAAGCTGAGGCGAGTAGCCGGAGAACCAGGCATCCCGTGGCCCATTGGTGGTGCCGGTCTTGCCAGCCAAGTCTGTCCGGCCAAGCGCTTTGGCCTTGACGCCGGTGCCGCGCTGAATCACATCCTTTAACATTGAGTCGATCAGAAAAGCGGACTGCTCATTAAGCACGCGCTTGGCCACTGGCTTTAACTCGATACGCTGCTGTTGCAGGGCGCGCTTGATCATTTCCAAGCTCTGGCGCTCTTCCGCGGCAATTGATTCGCTGGCCAGACTGTTAAGCAGCTGCTCAAGTTGCATGTCTACTTCGCTGAGGCTGTTCGCGTTGGCAACAGAATTAGTGCTCTCGGTCGGCGCATCAGATTCACAACTGTTACACACAGTGTCCGGGTTGGCCTGATAAATAATATTGCCATCGCGATCGACCACTGTGGCGAGCAGATAGGGTGACACCAGGTATCCGCCATTGGCGAGAATGTTGTAGGCGCTGGCGATTTTGAGTGGCGTCATGGCGTGGCTGCCCAGTGCCAGCGACAGATCCAGAGGCATATCGCCGGTTTCAAAGCCAAATGCCTGCAGTCCTTCGAGTGTGCGGTCGATGCCCATGCGCCGCAGCAATCTGATCGAGACCATGTTACGCGATCGATACAACGCTTCCCGCAGGCGCGTGGGGCCGTAGAATTTGCCGCCATCGTTTTCCGGGCGCCATAGATCCTCAAGATTTTTGTCGTTAAAGACCACCGGCGCATCATTGATAATCGAGGCGGGTGTAAAGCCGCTGTTCAGTGCAGTGGCGTAGATAAAGGGTTTGAAATTGGAGCCGGGTTGACGCAGCGCCTGGGTAACCCGGTTAAAGCGGCTCTGGCGGAAATCAAAGCCACCGACCAGCGAGCGGATTGCGCCGTCCTGAGGGTTGAGTGCAACCAGCGCCGCCTGTACTTCGGGCAGCTGTGCCAGGATCACGGAATTGTCCGTCTGGCGCAGCACGCGGATCAGGTCGCCACGGCTAAAGGCTTCGGCCGCGTCGGTAATCGGCGCGCTGCGGCTGTTAACTGTTTTGTAAAAACGCAGACCCTTGAGACCGTTGGCCCAGTTGAGATCTTCCAATTCGCCGTTGCGATTGAGCAGGGTCAGATGATCGGCTGCGACATCGCTGACAATAGCCGGCTCCAGATTGCCAAATGTGGATGTCTGTCCGAGAATCTCGCTCCACTGCTCTTCGGGCAGGGCGGTCTGCTCCGGACCGCGATAACCGTGGCGCTGATCATAGGCGAGAATGCCGGCCTGCAGCGCCTCGACCCCTTTCTTTTGCAGTTTTGAGTCGATGGTGGTGATTGCCGAATAGCCCTCGGTGTAGGCTTTCAGGCCAAATTTCTCGATTACCTCCTGGCGAACCATTTCGGCTATATAGGCGGCGTCCAGTTCGGATATGGAGCCGTGGTAAGAGGCCTGATCGTCTTCCGCCAGCGCCAGCTGATACTGTTCGCTGGAAATATTCTTCAGCAACAGCATGCGACCGAGAATCCAGTTGCGACGCTGCAGCGCGCGCTCTGGGTTGGCGATCGGGTTGTAAATGGATGGCGCCTTGGGCAGACCGGCAATCATGGCGGTCTCGGCCAGTGTCAGATCCTTCAAATCCTTGCCATAGTAGACATGGGCGGCTGCGCCGACACCATAGGCGCGATTGCCCATATAGATTTTATTGGTATAGAGAGAGAGTATCTCCTGCTTGGTCAGGCCCTCTTCGATTCTGAAGGCGAGCAGGATCTCGTTAAATTTACGGGTAAATTCCTGGCGATTGTTGAGAAAGAAGTTACGTGCAACCTGCATGGTGATGGTGCTGCCGCCACTCTGAATCTGTCCTGTGGTGACCAGTTGCAGTGCCGCGCGCAGCAGCCCGGTCACAACAATGCCGCGGTGCTCAAAAAAGCTGTCATCTTCGGCGGCGAGGAAGGCGTCGATCATCGATTGGGGGATTTCGTCGAACGACACTGGTGAACGCTTCTTTTCTCCGAATTCCGCGATCACTTTTAAATCTTGTGAATAGATTCGCAGTGGAATTTGTAACTCGATCTCCTTTAGTTCCTCGACTGATGGTAATTTTGGGCTAAGGTAGAGGTACAAACATGAGGCGACCACAAGAAAGCCACCTGTTCCGAGAACGGCCAGCAGAGCCAGAGGCTTGAGAAATTTTCGCATCATTGTCGCGTGACCTGTCGGGTAAAAATCAGACGCCAAATTCAGGCACCCAAAAAATTCAGCGTCTATTATAGAGTGTAGGGAATGTGAAGTGCATCATTTGCTGGATTGCCGTCGATTGCTAAGGTGTGCCGCCGCTCCGGGGAGCAAATGATTTAGAGGCTGCAAATTTAAAAGCTGCGGATTCAACCCGGATAAGGGTCATTCAGATTAAAGGATATAGATAAGAAAATGGAATTTTTCGATTTTTTCTCCAACACCTCGAAACCTATGCTCGGCCTGGATATTTCCTCGTCGGCGGTAAAGCTGATTGAACTCAGCAAAAGCGGCGACAAATTCACGGTCGAAGCCTACAGGGTTCTTCCTCTGCCCTCCAACACCGTGGTTGAAAAGAATATCGCCGATCTCGATGCGCTGTCAGAGACAATTGCCGCCGTGGTCAAGCGTTCCGGCAGCAAGCTCAAGGATACCGTCGCTGCGGTTTCCGCCTCCTCGGTGATTACCAAAGAAATTGAATTGCCCGCCGGGCTCACCGAGTTGCAGATGGAAACGCAAATCGAAGTTGAAGCTGATCAGTATATTCCCTACCCGATGGAAGAGGTGGCCTTTGATTTCGACGTGGTCGGTGAAGTCGAAGACAACCCTGATCTGGTTAAAGTATTGCTCGCCGCCTGCCGCCAGGAAAATGTCGAACATCGCCGTCAGGCACTGGAGATGGCGGGGCTGAATCCCAAGGTTATCGATGTTGAGAGTTTTGCCGTCGAGCGCGCTTATAAATTGATTGAAGACCAGCTCGATCAGGTCGGTGATCAGGTTGTCGCCATCGCCGATATTGGCGCGACTGTATTCAGTTTTACGGTATTGGTGGACGGCAAAATCATCTACGACCGCGAGCAGCTGTTTGGCGGCAAGCAACTTACCGAAGAGATTCAACGCCGCTATGGATTGTCTTGGGAAGAGGCTGGTGAAGCCAAGCGCAAAGGCGGACTGCCGGAAGATTACGCCAGCGAAGTTCTGGCTCCCTTCAAGGAGTCACTTATTCAGCATATCACCCGTTCCCTGCAGTTCTTTTACAGCTCCAGCCAGTTTAATTATGTCGATCAGCTGTTTCTGGCCGGGGGTGTTTCCGCGCTCGAGGGATTGGTGGATGAAGTGGAACAGGTTATCGGTTTGCCCACAGCGGTGGCCAACCCGTTCGCCAATATGCAGTTGGGCAAGTCGGTCAATGCCGCCGCACTGGCCAACGACGCTCCGGCCATGTTACTGGCTGTTGGACTGGCGATGAGGAGTTTTGAATAAATGACCAATATCAATTTACTCCCCTGGCGTGAAGAGGCGCGGGAACTAAAGAGAAAGGCCTTTATCGCGCAACTGCTCGCCTCCGCCGTGGCCGGCATTTTGCTGATGTTTTTGTGGATTTTGCTGGCCCAAAACCAGCTTGATCACCAGCAGTCGCGCAACAGTTATCTGCAGTCAAATATTGCCGATATGGACAAAAAAGTTGCCGAAATCAGTCAGTTAAAAAACAAGAAACAGGAAATGCTGTCGCGAATGAAAGTTATCCAGGATCTACAGGGTAACCGCTCGGAAATTGTGAAACTGTTTGATGAGCTGGTTCGCGCGGTTCCCGACGGCGCCTATCTCGACTCTCTGGAGCGAAAGGGTGGCAATATCAAAATATCCGGTTTTTCGGAGTCGAATAATCGTATTTCAGCACTGATGAGAAACCTCGACGACTCGCACAAATATGCCAACTCCAACCTGACCAAGGTGCAACACGATGACAGACTCGGAGAGCAGGGCAGTGTGTTTGATTTGCAGGTTGAGGTGGAAACGCCTGTCGCTGCCATCGCAGCAGGCACAGACAATAGCGCAGTGAATAAGGCAAGCAGTGCGCCCTAGCGCTCCGCTTAATTAGCAAACCAGAGAATTGATAGCAGGGATGTTATGTCATTAAAAGAAAGCCTGAATGAGCTTAAAGATATTGACTTCGCCGATCTGGATATCCAGCAAATCGGTGTTTGGCCGGTTGCTCTAAAAGCCATTCTGATCATATTAATTCCCCTGATCGTTGTTACTTTGGGCTATTTTTTAAAGGTCCGTGAGATCAGTGAGTTAACTGAACGCGCCGTGGCGCAAGAGGCGGTCTTGTTTCAGCAGTATCAGGAAAAAGCCTTTTTGGCTGCCAATCTGGATGCCTACCGGGAACAGATGGTCGAGCTTGATAAAACCTTTGGTGCGCTGCTCAAGCAACTGCCGAAAGACACTGAAGTGCCTGGTCTGCTGGAGGATATTACCGCGGTCGCCTACGGTAGCGGGCTGGTGATGAAGTCGATATCACTGCAGCCGGAAAAGGTCACCGAGTTTTATGTTGAGCTGCCGATCAAAATCGATGTAACCGGTGACTACCATGACTTTGGATCCTTTGTCAGTGGCGTCGCATCGCTACCGCGAATTGTTACGCTACACGACTATGTTATCGATCAGGCTGAGGGTTCTCAGCTAAATATGCAGATTGACGCCAAGACCTACAGATATAAAGCGGAGGCGGAACAATGAGCAATCGTCTTCTGACAGCCACTTTACTCTGCGTTTTGAGTCTTGTCGGCTGCTCCGGCAGTGGTAAACACAGTGATCTGGACAAGAAAATGAGTGAGGCCCGCAGCAAGCCGCAGGGGGTTATCGAGCCGCTGCCTGTCTACCCGCCGGCCGAGCGATTTAATTACGCGGCCGTGGCGCTGCGCAGTCCTTTTGAGGCTCCTGCAATTATCACCGGTGATGAAAAGATATCCGGCCATGCTGTTCCGGCACCGGACCAAAGCCGATCCAAAGAGCCTCTGGAGCTGTTTAGCTATGCGGCCCTGTCGATGGTCGGAACCCTGTCCAAAAACAGCAAAATCTGGGCACTGATAGACGACGGTGCCGGTGGTGTTCACCGGGTGGCGACCGGCAACTATGTGGGCAGAAATTTTGGCCTTATCACCAGCGTGAGCGGTGACGAAATCGAGATTATGGAAACCGTCCCGGACGGTAAAGGCGGGTGGATTAACCGACCGCGCACAATGGCTATGGAAGAGTGAGCAACCTGTTAGGGAAACTAAAAATGATCAGTCGAATCAAGCGCAACATCTACAACTTATTGCTGCTACTGCCCGCGCTGGGAGTGCTGCCTGGACTGGCTTTCGCAGCAAACCAGATAACCGATATCGAATTTGCTTCCCTGCAGGGAGAGCAGTTTGAGATCAGGCTGCAGTTCTCCGAGCAACCGCCAGAGGCGAATGCCTATGAGACCAGTAATCCAGCCAGGCTGGTGGTTGATTTCCCCGGCGTCGTCAGCAGTCTGCCGCAGAAAAAATATGCGCTGGGTTTCGAAAATGCCGGCGAAGCGGTGATTGTCTCCGATGGCAGCCAAACCCGGCTGATTGTCAATCTGGGCGAAGCCGCGCCCTTTGAAATTAATCCGGACAGTAATAGTTCCACCAATAGTGTCACCGTTCGTGTAGGAGGCGGCAGCCAGTCCAATGCCGCAGTTGCATCTGCTGCGTCCGAGTCCAAATCAAGGAGCGGATCCGGAGTTAAAAGTGGTACTGGTGGCCTGTCCAATAACGTCACATCGAAGCTGTTTTCAGAGAGTTATCTGGCTATCACGGATGTGGATTTTAAGCGTGGTAGAGATGGATCCGGGACCATCACCATCGACCTCAGTCAGCCATCCGTGAATGTGGATATTGATCGCAGCAGCAATAAAATTGAACTGTCGTTTTACCAGACTGAGTTACCTGATCGCCTCGACAGACGACTGGACGTTGTTGATTTTGCCACCCCGGTGCAAGCGGTCGACAGCCGCCAGCAGGGTTCCACCACAACCATTACTATCGAGGCTTCTGGACAATACGATTATCTGGCTTATCAGGCCGATGGTCAGTACGTGGTCAATATCAAGCCACTCAGCGATGCCGAGGTGGCCGAGCAGAGTAAGAAATTTGCCTTCAGCGGCGAGCGATTAACGCTGAATTTCCAAAATATCGAGGTGCGCTCAGTGCTGCAGATTATTGCGGAATTTACCTCGCTCAATCTGGTCGCCAGCGACACGGTGACGGGTAGCATCACATTGCGCCTCGACAATGTTCCCTGGGATCAGGCTCTGGAAATTATTCTCAAAGCCAAGGGACTGGATAAGCGTCAGGAGGGCAATGTGCTGATGGTTGCCCCGGCCGACGAAATTGCCGAGCAAGAGCGACTGCAGGTTGAGGCCAATAAACAGCTGCAGGAACTGGCGCCGCTGGAGACCGCGTTTGTCAGAATTAAATATGCTGACGCCTCGGAAATTTTCGAACTGTTTACCGCCCGTCGAACAGAAGAGGGTCAGTCCAGCAGTGGCGGTCGCGATGGCAACGCCACCACCACTATTCTGTCCGAGCGCGGCAGCGCGATTGTCGACGATCGAACCAACACCATTATTCTCACCGATACCGAGGAGAAAATTAATGCCTTTAAGCGTCTGATCAGCGAGATCGACGTGCCGATTAAACAGGTGTTGATTGAGGCGCGCATTGTTATCGCCAACACCGACTTCAAAAAAGAGCTGGGTGTGACCTGGGGCCTGGCTGGCATTGACAAAATTGCCGGCAACACCACTAGCAGCGCATTTGGTGACCGTACTCTGGGCTTCTCCGGACGGCGCTCTGGCTTGAATCCGGGGGCGGGTGTTAAAGAGAGCTTTACCTACTCGGCGGATGAAATTGAAACCGACGACGGCAACGATGGCATTGCCGGAACCGCGGATGATGTCACCACTTACACCAGGAACTTTGACTTTGGCCTCGGCGACAGCCTCGCTGTTGATCTCGGTGTCTCCAACCCGACCGGCTCTTTCAGCCTGGGTTACCTGACGGATAATTTCCTGATTGATCTCGAGTTGAGTGCACTGGAATCCGATGGCTATGGTGAAATTGTCTCGCAGCCAAAAGTGCTCACCGGTGACAAACAGCAGGCGGTGATCAAGTCGGGTACCGAGATCGCCTACCAAAAGGCCACCTCCAGTGGTGCAACCAGCATCGAATTTAAAGAGGCGGTTTTGCAGCTGGAGGTGACGCCGCAGATCACCCCCGATAACAGAATTATTATGGATCTAAAGGTTTCCCAGGACTCTGTTGGCGATTTCACGCCGACCGGTGAGCCCTCCATTGATATTACCCAAATCGAAACCCAGGCACTGGTTGGCAACGGTCAGACACTGGTTTTGGGCGGTATATTCCAGACCGAAGAGGTCAACGGCACAGACAAGGTACCGATGCTGGGTGATATACCCTTTTTGGGAAAACTGTTCAGAAATGAACTGCGAAATATCGAAAAACGTGAAATACTCATCTTCATAACACCAAAAATAATCGACGATAACTTGCTGGATAGATGAGACCTCAACATATTTTTCTGGTCGGCCCCATGGGGGCCGGCAAAACAACTATTGGCAGACATCTGGCAGACCTTTTGGGTCTGTCTTTTGTTGATGTGGACTCTGAAATTGAAACTCGTGCCGGCGCCGATATTCAGTGGATCTTCGATATGGAAGGTGAGGCCGGCTTTCGCGAACGTGAAAGCAAGGTTCTGGTCGATCTGGTCTCGGAATCAAAGCCGATGGTCATCGCCACCGGGGGAGGCATTGTTCTCAGTGCTGACAACCGTGCAGTGCTTGAGCGCAGCGGTCTGGTGGTTTATCTGTCGGCCACTGCCGAGCAACTGATCGAGCGCACCAGACGCGATAAGACCAGACCGCTGTTGCAGGTTGAGGATCGCGAAGCAGTGATCAGAAAGCTGATAGAAGACCGGTCTCCACTCTACAACCAGGTCGCTGATCTGGTCTTTCCCTCCGGCTCAACACAGCCCTTGAGATTGGCAAAAAAACTGGCCGAAGCTGTTTCGGCCCAGTGTTAAATGTTAAGCTCTGCCCGGTAACGCCAACAGCCGAGTGTTTTAAAGACTGTTCTAAAGCCCGTCTTAAAGAACCCTAAATGCATGTGAGCTGTGGCAGTAAAATAACCAAGCTGACAATCACCAGCTTTATTGCAGAGCAATGCATGACCTCAATATCGACACAAGTCCAGGTCTCTCTGGGCGATCGTTCCTACCCAATCTTTATCGGTTCCGGCGAGCTTAAGCGCACTGATTTAAATGCCTTTGTCGGCGGTCAGAAAGTACTTGTTGTCACCAACAAGACTATTGCACCCCTCTATCTGGATCAGATCGAACAGCAATTGGCCGGCAAACAGGTCGATCGGGTGATTCTTGATGATGGCGAAAAATATAAAAACCTCGACACACTCAACCTGATATTTGATCAGTTGATCGCCAATCATCACGATAGAAAAACCACTCTGGTCGCGCTGGGTGGTGGGGTTATTGGGGATATGACCGGCTTTGCCGCCGCTTGCTATCAGCGCGGAGTGCCTTTTATTCAAATACCGACCACGTTGCTGGCGCAGGTGGATTCCTCTGTGGGCGGCAAGACCGCGGTCAATCATGCCATGGGCAAAAATATGATTGGCGCCTTTTACCAACCCCAAGCGGTGGTAATTGATACAGACACACTGACAACGCTTCCCGACCGTGAGTTTGCCGCCGGACTTGCCGAGGTGATCAAGTACGGGTTGATTATCGACAGCGACTTTTTTGTCTGGCTGGAAAACAATATCGGCTCACTGTTGGGGCGCGATAGCCAGACTCTGGCCTATGCGATTGAACTGTCGTGCAAGAACAAGGCGCGAATTGTCGCCGAGGATGAGACTGAGCAGGGTATCAGGGCTATTTTGAATCTCGGCCACACCTTTGGTCACGCCATCGAGACCTTTCAGCACTATCAGCAGTGGTTGCATGGTGAGGCGGTTGCAGCGGGCATGGTCATGGCCGCGCAGCTCTCGGCTATTGCCGGAATCCTGCCACAAGCCGAGGTGACGAGACTGATACAGCTTTTGCAGACCTGTTCGCTGCCAGTCGCGCCGCCTCGGGATATGAGGCCCGATGACTTTTTAAGGCTGATGGTGCGAGACAAAAAGGTACTCGACGGTCAGTTGCGTCTGGTTCTGTTGCAGGGGATTGGTCATGCTCAGGTCACAGATCAGTTTTCAATGGATCACCTTAATCAGGCGCTGGATCTGGCTTGCCAGTCTGGCTGATTTCTTGACTGTTAGTCGGGGTAATAGCCTGATCAAATATTTGCAGACATTCTCGGCTATCTATTTCGTAATCAATAGATAGCTTTCCAGGCACCCAAAGCCATGTTTGTTCCGTACAAGGTAATTGTCGAAGATCACTGCAAAGTGTAGAATGCGCGTCGTTTTGTCTTTTTAGCCTGGACGGATCCCGAGGCTAATATCACCGTACTCTTTAACTGAATAGTTTATCGGCTAGTATTTGATTGGTTAGTATTGGGTGGTGTCGGATCCCAGGCCCCTCTGATACTTGTTTTAGTGCGCTGCTGTTTTGGGCACTCCGCTATTTCAGGCGCCCGGTTTTTCGGCGCTTCGCTAAGAGTTTAACCTGGAATTTTTTTAGAGTTTATTTATGGCTCAGAGCTTATGTCGGCTTGACGATTTTAAAGATAACTGCGGTTTCGGCTTAATCGCCCATATCAAGGGTAAAACCAGCCATAAGTTGCTGTTGAACGCGATTCAGGCGCTCACCTGCATGACCCACCGCGGTGGTGTTGCCGCCGACGGCAAGACCGGCGATGGCTGCGGTCTGCTGATGCAAAAGCCGGACAGTTTCCTGCGCAGCGTCGTCGCAGAGAGCCTGCAAATAGAGCTTCCCGAGCTCTATGCGGTCGGTGCGGTAATGCTCAACACCGATAACAGCAAGCGCAGTGCCGCGAAAACCATTCTCGAGCAGGAACTGGTTGCCCAGGGGCTACAGGTGCTCGGATGGCGCGAAGTGCCGACCGACAACAACTGCCTCGGCCCAATCGCTCTGGAGTCTCTGCCCGCCTTTGAGCAGGTTTTTGTTGGCCCCGGTGAAATAAGCGACGAAAAACATTTTAGTGCTCGGCTCTATATGGGACGCCGCAAGGCCGAGAATAAGCTGGTTGACGATAACCGCTTCCATATTGCCAGTCTTGGCACCAGTATCCTCAGCTATAAGGGTCTGATGATGCCGGTGGATTTGCCTGGATTTTATCTGGATCTGGCCGATGAGCGTCTGGAAACCGCGATCTGTGTGTTCCACCAGCGCTTCTCCACCAACACTATGCCGCAGTGGCCACTGGCACAGCCTTTCAGAATGCTGGCTCACAACGGCGAGATCAACACTATTATGGGCAACCGCAATTGGTCGGTTGCGCGCACGCCCAAATACCGCTCTGACCTGTTGCCTGACCTAACCGAAGCGGCGCCACTGGTTAATCGCACCGGTTCCGACTCATCCAGCCTCGACAATATGCTCGAGATGCTGGTTACCGGCGGCATGGACTTGCACCTCGCAGTGCGCACACTGGTTCCGCCGGCCTGGCAGAACGTTGAAGACCGTAACCCCGATCACCGCGCGCTCTACGACTACCTCTCCATGCACCAGGAGCCCTGGGATGGCCCGGCCGGCCTGGTTATTACCGATGGTCGCTATGCCGTCTGTACTCTCGATCGCAATGGCCTGCGCCCCTCGCGTTGGGTGATGACCAATGACGATGTGATTACAGTGGCCTCGGAAATTGGTGTGTACGACTACCGCTCGGAAGATGTGGTTGCCAAGGGTCGTCTTGGGCCTGGCGATATTCTTTCGATCGATACCCAGGAGGGACGCATTCTCTTCCGCGATGAGATTGAAGATCAGCTCGCCGCGCGCCACCCCTATAAAAAGTGGCTCGCGGAAGGCCATTTCGCCATTGAATCAAGCTTTGATATGGACAGCATCGAACTTGAGGGCACCCTCAGTCGCGAACAAATTAAATGTTATATGAAGATGTTCCAGGTCTCCTTTGAAGAGCGGGATCAGGTGCTGCGACCATTGGCCGAAGGCGGGCAGGAAGCCACAGGTTCGATGGGCGATGATATTCCCATGGCGGTGCTATCGAAAAAGCAGCGCAATCTGTTCGATTATTTCCGTCAGCAATTCGCTCAGGTAACCAACCCGCCGATCGACCCGCTGCGCGAAGCGATTGTGATGTCATTGGGTGTGGAGCTCGGTCGCGAAGAGAGTATCTTCTCTGAAAACCCGGTTCTAGGAACTCGTATTGGCCTCTCTGGACCGGTGCTGTCACCGCGTAAGTACTACGCGCTAAAGCACAACGAGTTCAATGAATTTCCGGTGGTCAAGTTTGCCCTTAACTACAACGCCGCCGAAGAGAATCTGCAGCAGGCCATTCAGCGTGTCTGTGAAGAGGTCGCCGAGGCTGTGCGCGGCGGTACCGTCATCTGTATTCTCTCCGATCACGATATCCATCAGGACAAACAGCCGATCCATATTTTGTTGGCCGTGGGTGCGGTGCATAACTATTTGATTGAACAGGGCCTGCGCTGTGATGCCAACCTGGTTGCCAGCACCGGTTATGCCCGTGACTCACATCAGATCGCCGCGCTGATTGGCTGCGGCGCATCGCTGGTTTATCCCTACCTTAGCTACCATGTGCTCTGCGATCTTATCGATAGCGGTGAATTGTTGGTCGACGTGGACACGGCGTTTAAACAGTACCGCAAAGGCATTAACAAAGGCCTGTTAAAAATTCTCTCGAAGATGGGTATTTCAACCATCGCCTCTTATCGCGGCGCGCTGTTGTTTGAAGCGATCGGCCTAAGCAGCGAAGTGATTGATCTCTGTTTCCCCGGGCTGGTCAGCCGAATTGAAGGCGCCACCTTTAGTGATATCGAAGAGGATCAGGCCCAACTCAACAAGATGGCCTGGAAGTTGCGCAAGCCTATCGAGCCAGGCGGCCTGCTGAAATATGTTCACGGCCAGGAATACCACGCCTACAACCCGGATGTGGTGCAGACCATGCATCGCGCAGTTCAGAGTGGCGACTTTAAAGTGTGGCTTGAGTACGCAGATCTGGTCAATAAACGACCGGCTGCGACACTGCGTGATCTGTTGCAACTAAACTGCAACGGCACAGCGATTGATATTGAGCAGGTCGAGCCGATCAGTGAAATCGTCAAGCGCTTTGACTCCGCCGGTATGTCGCTCGGCGCCCTGTCTCCGGAAGCGCACGAATCCCTGGCTGAGGCCATGAACAGTCTCGGCGGGCGCTCCAACTCCGGTGAAGGCGGCGAAGATCCAGCCCGCTACGGCACCATTAAATCCTCTAAAATCAAGCAGATCGCCTCCGGACGCTTTGGTGTGACCCCGGCCTATCTGACTAGTGCCGAGGTACTGCAGATCAAGGTTGCCCAGGGCGCCAAGCCCGGTGAGGGTGGTCAGCTGCCAGGTGGCAAGGTCAACGCCTTGATCGCTCGCCTGCGTTATTCAGTGCCCGGCGTGACATTGATATCGCCACCGCCACACCACGATATTTATTCCATTGAAGATTTGGCGCAGCTTATTTTTGACCTGAAGCAGGTCAACCCGGATGCATTGGTCTCGGTCAAACTGGTTTCGCGTCCCGGTGTCGGTACCATTGCCGCCGGTGTGGCCAAAGCTTACGCGGATTTGATTACCATCTCCGGTTACGACGGCGGCACCGCAGCCAGCCCGGTGAGTTCGATTCGCTACGCCGGATCGCCCTGGGAACTGGGCCTGACTGAAACCCATCAGACACTGCGTGCCAACGACTTGCGCAACAAGGTGCGTATTCAGACCGATGGCGGTTTAAAAACCGGCCTCGATGTGATCAAGGCGGCGATTCTTGGCGCCGAGAGCTTTGGCTTCGGTACTGGTCCCATGGTCGCT
>JALRJD010000193.1 GCA_023255165.1 Porticoccaceae bacterium
GTCGAAGCGCGGTAGTAAATCTCTATATCTCTTAATGAACAAGCCGTTGGTATTGATACTAACTGAACAGCCTTTAGCTATCAGCAATAGAAAGCCCTTAGCTTAGTTAACAAAAAGCCCTTAGCTATCGCCTATAGAAAGCACAGCATCGTCCGTTTGGACGCTGTGTCCAAAGGCTATTCCCACTAACTTTAGAGGCCTGCAAGCAGGCATATAAACGGGCTCGGAAGCAGGCGCATAAAAAGGAAAAGCCGTAAAAAGGAAAAACCATGAAAACTGAACCTCACCCACAGTCACAGTCCGCCATAGCCGCTGCAGATGTAGCGCAGTGGCATGGTCAGTACGATGTGATTGTCGTGGGGTTTGGTGGTGCGGGCGCTTGTGCTGCCATCGCCGCAGCCGACGCTGGCAGCTCGGTGCTGATCTGTGATGTCGCCTCCGGGTCTGGCGGCTCCACGGCGCTGTCATCGGCAGAACTCTACCTGGGTGCCGGCACTCGCGTACAAAAAGCTTGCGGCTATAACGATGGCGTTGAAGCCATGTATAACTATCTGATGCTGAGCAACGGCCCTGAAGCCGATAGTGCGAAAATTCGCGCTTACTGCGAGGGTAGTGTCGAACATTTTGATTGGCTGGTGGATCTGGGTGTGCCGTTTAATGACACTGAGTTCAAAGCACGCGCGATTGTCGCCACCACCGATGACGGTTTGCTCTATACCGGCAGCGAAAAAGCCCACCCCTATGTGGAGACTATTGCCCCAGCCCCTCGTGGCCATAACCTGGCAGTAAAGGGTGACAATGGTGGCCCATTGTTTATGCGGATACTCACCGCTGCGGCGATTGAGCGCGGTGTTGAGATCAGCTTCGAAACGCGGGCGCTGCGACTCATCGAAGATCAGGGTGAGGTGGTTGGATTGGTTGTCAGGAGCAATATGCAAGAGCGTTATATCGCCTGCAACCAGGGTGTTATTTTATGTGCGGGTGGGTTTGTGATGAACCGTGAAATGCTCGCCGAATACGCGCCGGATCTATTGCGCTGCAACTTGCCCATTGGCAATGCTGGCGATACAGGTAGCGGTATTTTGATGGGGCAGGGCATGGGTGCGGCGGTCAACAATATGCACCAGGGCTTTGTCAGCTTGCCATTTTATCCACCCTCGTCACTGACCTATGGGGTTTTTATCAATGCCGATGGCAAGCGCTTTATCAATGAAGATTGCTATCATGGTCGGGTTGGAGCGTATGTGCTGCAACAGCCCCCGGGGCCGGTCTATCTGGTGCTCAGTGTTGAAGATTATGGCAACTATGAAACCCGTTCTTATCTGGGTGCGGAAGTTGCCGCCACCGGCGAGACTCTGGATGAGCTGCTGGCTGAGCTCGATGTGCCAGAGCGGCAGTTAAAACAGACTATCGAATTTTATAACAGCCATGCCGAGCAGCAGGCTGACCCGGAGTTTAACAAGGCGGGGGAGTGGTTAAAGCCGCTCTCTGCACCCTATGTGGCGCTCGATTGCACCCCGGGGCGCGGTGTTAATATGCCGTACTTTACCCTCGGCGGCCTGGAAACGCGCGCTTCCGGGGAAGTGCTAGATGAGGACGGTGCAGTGATTCCCGGGCTCTATGCAGCTGGTCGCAACGCCTGTGGTGTACCGCGCCGGGCCGATGGTTACGCCTCGGGTATCTCAGTTGGCGATGCCTCTTTTAGCGGGCGCATGGCTGGCGCTGCTGCAGCGGCGCGGAGAAAATAAAAGGTAAAACTATATGAACGAATTGCTTGCTCGAATTGATCGCCTGGAGTCGCTTGACGAAATTCGTCAGCTGCCAGCGAAGTATTCCCTGGCTCTGGATATGCGTGATTTGGACGCGCTGGTTAATCTGTTTCCGGAAGATGTGCGGGTCGGCAAAGGCATGCAGGGCCGGGCACATTTTAAACGCTGGATGGATGAAACCCTCCGCGTCCAATTTACCGGCACCTCTCATCATATTGGCAACCATATTATTGAATTTAACGATCCCGATCATGCATTGGGGGTTGTCTACTCAAAGAATGAACATGAGACTGCTCGCGCCGACGGCGGCATCGATTGGGTGATAATGCAGATGATCTACTGGGACCAATATCAGCGCATTGATGGTCGCTGGTACTTTCAGCGCCGTCTGCCCTGTTACTGGTATGCCACAGATCTCAATAAGCCGCCAGTTGGCGCGCATAAAATGCGCTGGCCCGATCGTGACCACTACGACGGTGCTTTCCATGAGCTGTGGCCCAGTTGGCAAGAGTTTTGGGATAACCCGATTACCGATGAACTGCCGGCGGTGGCTGAGCCTGCACCGATTGACCAGTTTTTAAAAACCATGCGCAGGGACAGCGGCGCACCCAGTATTCGAACGCGCTGATAGACCGATTTTCCCGGCTAAAGCCTGGATCATTGAAAATCGGTTAATTGAAAATCGGATAATCAAAAGTTACATAAATAAAATCTAGATAAATAAAAGCTAGAGAATTAAAAGCTAGAGAATCAAAAGCCAGAGAATCAAAGGTTAGACAAATGTTTGATGCACTTTTTACCCCGCTTCGCCTTGGCGATATTGACTTGCAAAATCGCATTGTGATGGCGCCCATGACCCGTAGTCGGGCCAATCCGGATGACACAGTGTCAGAGCTGCAGGTTGAATATTACGCCCAGCGCGCCAGCGCCGGCTTAATCATCAGCGAAGGCATACATCCCTCGCCAACCGGCAAAGGGTACACCTTATCTCCCGGTCTCTACAGCGACGAGCAACAGGTTCTGTGGCGCGCTGTAACCGATGCCGTGCATCAGAAAGGCGGCCGCATTGTCGCGCAGATAATGCACTGCGGCCGGGTGGGACACCCGGACAACAAGGCGCCGGGCAGCGACTTGATTGGCCCTTCGGCGATTGCCTGCCAAACAGAGATTTTTACTCCCAAGGGTATGCAATCCATGCCCACACCAAGAGCCATTGAAAGCGTGGAGATTCCCGAGATTATTCGAGAGTACTGCGAGTCGGCGAAGCGCGCTATGGCGGCGGGCTTTGATGGCATTGAGTTGCACTGCACTTCCGGATATCTGCCCGCGCAGTTTTTATCCACCGGCAGCAATCAGCGCAGCGATAACTATGGCGGCAGTTTGGAAAATCGCCTGCGCTTTGTGCTCGAACTCACTCAGGCACTTTGCGCCACCGTCGGAGCTGGGCGAGTGGGTTTGCGCGTCTGTCCCGGCAACCCCTTTAATGATCTGCAGGATGAAGATCCCGGTGAAACGTTTGGCGCTCTGTTCCGTGCTCTGTCGCCTATGGGTTTAGCCTATCTGCATGTGATTCGTATGGCGTCCACTGGTATCGACAATATTGCTCTCGCCCAGCAGCACTTTAAGGGGCCACTGATCGTCAACGACAGCTATAGCCCTGAAGAGGCCAACCAGCTACTCGCCGATCAAGGGGCCGCCGCGGTATCCTTTGGCCGCGCCTTTATTGCCAATCCCGATTTTGTTGAGCGTGTCGCCAAGGGTACGCCGCTGAGTAAAATGAATAGCAAAACACTCTACACGCCTGGTCCGGCAGGCTATATTGACTACCCGACAGCTGAGCAGGCGAGTTTGTTAGCGAGCGAATAATGCGCCGAGGCCAGAGCGCCAGGCGACTAAAATAATACGAACAAAGAGGAAACACTATGGCCATGCCCAAGGATATTGGCATCATCGATTTGATGCTAGCGGTGCCGAATAACGATACATCCAACTACTACGACTTTATCAAGCCACTGCTGATGGATGAACAGAGCCGGCAAATGTTTAAAATGCCGGCCCAGTACATGTTTAAAGATGTGCCCAACACCGGCGTACAGGATGACTATATCGCCTATACCCTTGGCAAGATGGATGAGTTTGGCATTGAGAAGGCCATGCTCGGTGTCGATGAAGACCAATATTTCACCCAGAATGAAGCGGTGCTAAAGCACCCGGATCGCTTTTTTGCCTGTTATGACTGCAACCCCAATAATGGCATGGAAGAGGTGCGGAAAATCCGCCGTTTAAAAGAGCAGTATGATATTAAAGCTGTCACAGCTTTTCCGTCCGGCCTCTGCCCTCAGGTGTCACTTAGCGATAAAAAATGGTACCCGATTTTTGTTGCCTGTATCGATTTGGATATTCCCTTCTGCCCCTGTGTCGGTGTGCCCGGTCCGCGGATTCCCATGGAGCCGCAAAAGGTTGAACACCTTGATGAGATTTGTTGGTTCTTCCCTGAATTGCGCGTGGTAATGCGCCATGGCGGCGAGCCCTGGACCGAGTTAGCGTGGAAGTTAATGCTCAAATACCCCAACCTTTATTACATGACCAGCGCTTTTGCGCCCAAGCATTACCCCGAGGATATTGTTAAGTTTGCCAACACTCGCGGTGCGGATAAGGTTATGTATGCAGGTTATTTCCCTATGGGTCTATCTCTGGAGCGGATTTTTGGCGATATGCCAAATGTGCCCTTTAAGGATGAGGTCTGGCCCAAGTTTCTGCGCGAGAATGCCAAGACGGTATTTAAGCTCTAGGAGGCTGTCGGACTTAGGCGTACATTAAACTAATAGTATCAACAACACAGGCTGGTCTCTCACTGCCCTCGACAAAAACGCTGACTCGGACAATCATGCGCACACCGCCTTTAGCCTCATCCACAGAGAGCACCTCACCGCTGGCAAAGACCTTGGAATCGACGGGAACTGTTGCCGGGAAGCGAATATTATCGGCGCCGTAGTTGACCCCCATAGAGAAATTCTCTGTGCGAATTAACTCGGGCAGAAACAGATTTGCCAGCGACAGAGTCAGGTAGCCATGGGCAATGGTTTTTCCAAACGGTCCTTCGGCGGCTTTTACCGGATCCACATGAATCCACTGATGGTCGCCAGTAGCATCGGCAAACTGGTTAATTCGCTCCTGATCCACAAGGATCGACTCCGTGGGGCCGAGCTGATGGCCGACAAAGGCAAACAGGTCGCTGGGGCTATTGGCGATTAGTGTGGGCATAAAGGACTCCTTGAATTTTCACTTAGTTTATCACCGCCACCAACGCTGCTGGAGCCTGTTTAAGGCGCTTTAGTCCATTCGCATTACGCTAGCGCGGTTCGGATGCCGCTAGAATAGATCTACATTGAAAGGGGCACAGAATGGAATTATCAGCGCAGTCAGAGGGTCGTCTGCAGGGCAAGGTCGCTGTGGTGACTGGCGCCGCTCGCGGCGTGGGGTTTGCCACGGCGCAGCGCTTTTGCCAGGAGGGTGCAACGGTATTGATGACCGACATTAATAGCGAGCAGGGTGAGGCGGCTGCGGCGCAAATCGGCGCACGGTTTATGGTGCTGGATGTGGCGCAGGAGTCTGATTGGCAGCGCTGTGCGGCATTGATCGCCGAGGATTACGGCAGGCTCGATATACTGGTTAACAACGCCGCCATACTGCGTTCCAGTGATATCTTGCAGGAGTCGCTGCAGCAGTGGCGAGAGATTATGGCGGTTAACGCCGATAGTGTATTCCTGTCCATTCACCACCTGTTGCCGATCATCACTGCCAGCGGTGCTGGCTCGATTATTAATATGTCGTCGTCCTCCGCGCTGATGGGTATGCCACATTTTTGCGCCTACACCGCGGCCAAAGCCGCAGTGCGCAATCTGACCATGAGCACAGCGGTACTGTGCAAGCAGCAGGGCAGTGGGGTACGCTGTAACTCGGTTCACCCGGATGGCATCAACACCAAGATGGCGCGTGAGATTGCTGCCGATATGCCAGCGGAAGTGATCGCAGGCTACCAGCGCACGGCGCCGTTTATTTGCCAGCCCGACGATGTTGCCAATACCCTGTTGTTTTTGGCCTCCGATGAGTCACGACATATCAATGGCGCAGCGATCTGTTTGGACAACACGGCGACCATTCATCCGCCTTACCTGTAGAGATTATTATGAAACGATTTGAAGGACGTTGCGCAATCGTCACTGGTGGCGCCGGCAACATAGGCCAGGAGATTACCCGCTACCTGTTAAATGAAGGAGCCGATGTGGTTATCTGTGGCCGTCGTGAACCCGCCGAACCTGTAGTTGCAGGTGGTAAGCAAGCGCTGTTTGTGCAGGCGGATATTCGCCAGGCAGAGCAGTCACAGCGGGTGATTGATGCTGCGATAGCGGCCTTTGGGCGTCTCGATATACTGGTCAATAATGCCGGCGGCAGCCCACCGGTGGAGTCGGCAACGGCGTCGCCAGGCCTCACCGAGAAACTGGTGCAGCTTAATCTGATAGCGCCGCTGGTGATGTCGCAGCAGGCCTACGCCGCCCTTAGTGCCGGTGATGTGCCGGGCAGTATCGTCAATATTTCCAGTGTCAGTGCGGTGCGTTCCTCGCCTGGCACGGTCGCCTATGGGGCTGCCAAAGCTGGCCTGCTAAATGCGACTCAGTCACTGGCTATGGAGTGGGGACCAAAGGTGCGGGTCAATGGCCTGGTGGTCGGGCTGGTTTATCACCCC
>JALRJD010000331.1 GCA_023255165.1 Porticoccaceae bacterium
CTCGGACGCCGCTATCCCTGCGGCGTACGGTCTCAGATCCTTGTCCCGGTTCCTCTCGGTCATGCTCGATGCCAAATTCCAAAAGGCTTTTCTGGCTTTTGTGTACTCCGGTCTTGAGTCAAGCACTGGGGTCCTTGCGTCGGCGACCTTCGTCGGCAGGGATGCCGACGTAGAGCTTACACGGACGTACTTGCAGCGTGTCGCAGAGGCAAGACGCCAGTGATTGACCGACGACATTAAACACAAGTAGACCCTTCGGCTTCGCTCAGGGTGACAGCATCGTTTGCTGAGGGTGACACGAAGTGGCTCAATGGATTCCTTCGGTCACTGCGTTCCCTCGGAATGACGAAATAAAAAGACCCCCTCGGAATGACCCGGTGGAAACTTACAACGCCGCGACCACCGCATCACCCATAGCAACCGTCCCAACCCGAGTCATACCATCAGTATAAATATCACCCGTCCGCAAACCCTGATCCAACACATCACTCACAGCCCGCTCAATCGCATCCGCAGCCTCAACCGCATCCAACGAATAGCGCAACATCATCGCCACCGACAAAATCGTCGCCAACGGATTCGCCACACCCTGCCCCGCAATATCCGGCGCCGAACCATGACAAGGCTCATACATACCGCCGCCATTTTTATCCAGCGACGCCGAAGGCAACATACCAATCGAGCCCGTCAACATCGCCGCCGTATCAGAGAGGATATCGCCAAACATATTGCCCGTCACAATCACATCAAACTGCTTGGGACGCATCACCAACTGCATCGCCGCATTGTCGACATACATATGGCTCAGCTCCACCTCCGGGTAGTCCTTGGCCATATCGCTGATAACCTCGCGCCACAGAATCGTCGCCTCCAGCACATTGGACTTGTCTACAGAGCAGAGACGCTTACCGCGCACCATCGCCGCTTCAAAGGCCATCTTACCGATTCGGCGAATCTCCGACTCGCTGTATTTGTAGGTGTTGTAACCCTCGCGCTCGCCATTTTCCAGCGTGCGGAAACCGCGTGGCTCACCAAAGTAAATGCCACCCACCAACTCGCGCACAATCAAAATATCCAGACCAGAGACAAACTCCGGCTTCAGCGACGAAGCGTGAGCCAACTGCGGATACATAATCGCCGGGCGCAAATTGCCAAACAGCTGCAACTCCGAGCGAATCGTCAGCAGCCCCTTTTCCGGGCGCAGATGACGTTCAACATCATCCCACTGGGGACCACCGACAGCGCCGAGCAAAATCGCATCCGCAGCACGGGCCTTGGCCAGGGTTTCATCGGGGCAAGGCACGCCAACAGCATCCAGCGCCGCACCACCCAGATGGGCGTAATCCAACTCAATGCCGAGGTCAAATTTGCGATTAACCTTGTCGATCACCTTAACCGCCTCGGTCATAATTTCCGGGCCAATATTGTCACCGGGTAATATCAATACTTTTTTAATGTTGTTGGCCATTATTTAATCGCTCCAAACACCCAGGGGTGCTGCGCCGCACGGGCGTCTTCATACTGTTTAATCGCATCGGCCTCTTGTAAGGTCAGACCAATATCATCCAGCCCCTGCAACAGACACTCTTTGCGGAACTCATCAATCTCAAAGGCAAACAGATGCCCGGAGTCAGTGGTCACGGTCTGTGCATGCAGATCAATCGACAGCTGATAGCCCTCATTGGCTTCCAACTCGGCAAACAAAATATCCACCTGCTCTTCACTAAGAATGACCGGTAACAACCCGTTTTTAAAACAGTTGTTATAAAAGATATCCGCGTAACTGGGGGCAATAATCGCATTAAAGCCATAGTCTTCAATCGCCCAGGGCGCGTGCTCACGACTTGAGCCGCAACCAAAATTCTTGCGAGCCAGCAAAATCGACGCACCCTGATAGCGCGGAAAATTCAATGGAAAGTCAGGGTTGAGCGGGCGATTGCTGCAATCGGCGCCGGGCTGGCCTTCATCCAGATAACGCAGCTCATCAAACAGATTGGGGCCAAAGCCACTGCGCTTGATCGACTTTAAAAACTGCTTGGGGATAATCATATCGGTATCGACATTGGCGCGGTCCATCGGACCCACCAAACCACGATGTGCAGTAAATGCCTTCATTACACCACCTCCGTAAATGATCTAACGTCGACAATATGGCCCGCCACCGCAGCGGCAGCGGCCATCGCCGGGCTCATCAAATGAGTGCGCCCACCATTGCCCTGACGACCTTCAAAGTTGCGATTCGACGTTGAGGCACAGTGTTCACCGGCGCCCAACTTGTCCGCGTTCATTGCCAGACACATGGAACAGCCTGGCTCACGCCAATCCATGCCCGCTTCGATAAAGATTTTATCCAGCCCTTCGGCTTCGGCCTGAGCCTTGACCATCTGCGAACCGGGAACGATCAACACCTGCTTTACCGAACCGGCCACTTTGCGGCCCTTGGCAATCGCCGCCGCGGCACGCATATCTTCAATACGCGAGTTGGTACAGCTGCCGATAAACACACGGTCGACCTTAATTGACTCAATCGCCTGCCCGCCCTCAAGGCCCATATATTCCAGCGCGCGCTCAAGCCCCTTGCGTTTCTCTTCGCTGGGCTGCTCATCAAGAGTTGGCACAGAAGCCGTTACCGCCGAAACCATCTCTGGAGAAGTTCCCCAAGTCACCTGCGGCGCAATATCTTCCGCCACCAACTCAACCTCGGTATCAAACACCGCATCAGCATCGCTGGTTAAAGTGTTCCAATAGGCAACCGCCTGCTCAAACATCTCACCCTTGGGTACAAACTGACGCCCTTCACAGTAATCAATCGTCTTCTGGTCAACGGCCACCATACCCACACGGGCGCCGGCTTCAATCGCCATATTGCAGACGGTCATGCGGCCTTCAATGGACATATCGCGGAATACCGAGCCAGCAAACTCAATCGCATGGCCATTGCCACCGGCCGTGCCAATCTTGCCGATAATCGCCAGCACCACATCTTTTGGCGTCACGCCGGCACCCAATGTGCCATTGACCGTAACGCGCATATTTTTCATCTTCTTGGCCACCAAACATTGGGTAGCCAACACATGCTCCACTTCGGACGTGCCAATGCCATGCGCCAAACAAGCCAGTGCGCCATGAGTAGCGGTGTGGCTATCACCACAGACCACAGTCATGCCCGGCATAGTCGCGCCCAACTCCGGGCCCATCACATGCACAATGCCCTGGCCCATCTCATTGATCTTAAATTCCTTGATGCCATAAAGGTCGCAATTGTCATCCAGCGTCTGCACCTGAATACGCGACACCTCATCGCTCATCCCGGCAACCCCGGCATCGCGCTCGGTCTTGTCGGTGGAGATATTGTGATCAGGGGTGGCGATATTGGTATCGAGCCGCCAAGGCGCGCGCCCGGCCAGCCGCAGCCCTTCAAAAGCCTGGGGCGACGTCACCTCATGGATGACATGACGATCGATGTAGATTAGCGCCGAGCCATCGTCGCGCTGCTTAACAAGATGGCTGTTCCACAGCTTGTCGTAAAGGGTTTGTCCTGCCATTGCTCTCTCCCGGAGATTCCGATTTGCGGCCATTGTAGACTTGCACTAAGATGAATTAAATTCATATTTAGCATATATATCATTCCAACTGAGAATGTTAAGTCAACATAACACCAAAGCCGAATACACAAGAGGCAAACCATGGAACAAAATCTTAAGGCCTTTATCACGGTTGCCGAGTGCGGTTCATTTTCAGAAGCCGCCGACCGGCTTTATCTCACCCAATCGGCAATCAGCAAACGCATCGCTCAGTTGGAACAACAGATTGGCAAAAAGCTCTTCGAC
>JALRJD010000353.1 GCA_023255165.1 Porticoccaceae bacterium
AATTGCTGGCTGCGGAGGGTGGCGATCAGACTGAGCTGGATCCTTCGACAACGGCTCTTTTCGCCCATATCAAGAGCTGTCGATAAACAGGAACTGGCGATAACAGAGCGCTAATAAGTCAGACTCGAAAAGGCCGATAGCAGTCGGCCTAGAGGCGCAGCTCTTTGGGCAGTGAGAAGGTAACATTCTCAATGACACCACTCAACTCCTGGGGGGCGCTGGCGCCAAGTTCCACCAGCCTGGCAATCACGTCGCGCACCAGCACATCCGGCGCCGAGGCGCCGGCGGTAATACCAATACTGCCGCGCTGCTGCAGCCACTCAGGCTTGATATCCTGCGGACCATCGATCAGATAGGCATCGCAGCCGCAGTGCTCGGCCAGTTCACGCAGACGATTGGAGTTCGAGCTGGCCACCGAGCCGACCACCAGAATCAGATCGGACTCCATCGCCAGCTGCTTGACCGCATCCTGACGGTTTTGCGTGGCATAACAGATATCATCCTTGCGCGGCCCCTGAATCGCCGGAAATTTTTCACGCAGGGCATCAATAACCCGCGCCGTGTCATCCATCGACAAGGTGGTCTGGGTAACATAGGCCAGCCGCGATGGATCTTTCACCTCGAGAGCGGCGGCATCGCGCTCATTTTCCACCAGATAAATATCGCCACCACGGGAGTGATCGTACTGCCCCATGGTGCCCTCAACTTCAGGGTGCCCGGCATGACCGATCAACACACATTCCATGCCATCGTTGCTGTAGCGCGCGACCTCCATATGAACCTTGGTCACCAGTGGGCAGGTGGCGTCGAACACTTTCAGGCTGCGTCGGCGCGCCTCTTCCTGCACTGCCAGAGAGACCCCGTGAGCGCTAAAAATCACAATCACATCATCCGGAATTTCTTCAAGTTCATCGACAAAGACCGCGCCGCGATTGCGAAGATCATCGACCACAAATTTATTGTGCACCACCTCGTGACGCACATAGATCGGCGCGCCAAACACCTCCAGCGCTCGGTTGACTATATCTATGGCGCGATCGACACCGGCACAAAAGCCGCGTGGGTTGGCCAGTTTGATATCCATCAGTGCAGGCTCTCCGGACTAACGCTGACAATTTTTACCTGGAAGACAATATTCTTTCCCGCCAGCGGATGATTAAAATCAACCATCACCTCACCGTCGGCGATTTCGGCGATCACGCCCGGCATCTCACCGTCGCCGTTTTGAAACGAGAACATCGCGCCAACTTCAATTTCCAGCTGATCAAAATTATCCATCGATACCGCCTGCACATTTTGCTCGTTGTGCTGACCAAAGGCCTTTTCCGGCGGAATCAAAAACTCGCGCTCATCGTCGGCGCGCAGGCCGAGCAATGTCTCTTCAAAACCGGGCAGCAGATTGCCGTCGCCAACCGAAAAAGTCGCCGGCTTGCCTTCAAAATTGGAATCCACCACGGCGCCGTCTTCCAACAACAGTGCAAAGTGCAAGGTGACGGTGGTGCCTGTATCTATGGGAATGCTCATATCTAAAACTCTTGTTAAAACGGTTATACGGTTGCCTGTCTGTCCTCGAAACTACTTTGACTTTGGCTTTGAATCTGGCTCCGACTGCTGGAAAAACAGCGCGTCGATAATAATCAATGCGGCGCCAACGGAGATGCCCATATCAGCCACATTAAAGGCGGCAAAGTGCCAACCGGCCCAGTGGAAGTCGAGAAAATCGACCACATAGCCCAACGTTATGCGGTCGTAGAGATTGCCCAGCGCGCCGCCGAGAATCAACGACAGAGCCAAAGCCTCAAGTACGCGCTGGCGCGGCAGTCGGGTCAACCAGATAGCAATAATCACACTGACAACAAGCGACACCAGGGTAAACAACCAGCGCTGCCAGCCCCCCGCATCACTGAGAAAACTGAATGCAGCCCCTTCATTGTGGGCCCGCACCAGATTGAAAAACCCGTTAATAGTGCGACTCTCACCAAGACTGAACTGCAGCATGATATAGAGCTTGGTCACCTGATCGAGCAGTACCACGGTGG
>JALRJD010000361.1 GCA_023255165.1 Porticoccaceae bacterium
GGCGATCGCTTCGATCTGACTGTGCGGACTGTGGCTGGTGAGTCGCTCGCGTTTTCCCAGTTGCCGGCGTTGGGTCTGCTGCCAGGCAATAAGGCCGCGGCGATTCAGGCTCTGGTTTGCGCTGGGTTCGAACTTGATTCGCAGACGGTTACCCAGGCACTGGAGACTGTTACCTTGACCGGTCGTCATCAACAGCTTTGGATTGGCGGTCGCCGGGTGATTCTGGATGTGGCGCACAATCCGGCGGCGGCGGAGATATTGGCGTCGACGCTTTTGCGTGACGCAACCTCAAGCTCCACCAGCGGGCGTTATCTGGCAGTTGCTTCAGCACTTAACGACAAAGACTGGGGCGGAATTGTGCGGCCGCTGAGTGAGATTTTTGATCACTGGTGGATTGCCGAAATTAGCGACTCCGAGAGGGCGACTAAAGCTCAAACTTTGCTGGAAGTGTTATACAATGCTGGCCTCTCCGGTACATTGTGTGAGTCGGTTGCAGAGGCGTTTAAATGTGCCCTCGCGGAAGCCAGCGAAGACGACACTATTGTCGTGTTTGGCTCTTTTCATACCGTCTCGGCAGTACTCAATATGCAGTCTGGTTTTGGTGGAAGTGTTAAATGAGTAATGGTTTACAACAGCGAATAATCGGCGCTCTGGTTCTCGGCGCGCTGGGTTTGATTATTCTGCCGATTGTGTTTGATTTTGCCGACCCCCTCAAAATAGACCGCGAAAGCAAATTACCTCCCGCTCCTGAAATTGCACCGGTCGAAGTTGCCGTGGCGCAGCGCCCTCAGGAGGCGGCCAAACTCGGCGATGTCGACAGTCTGTTTAATATTGCCAAATCCAAGCCGATTGTCGATTCCAGCGAAGGCTTTTACGGTCTTAGCGAAAACGATCTGCCCCGCGCCTGGGTGCTGCAGGCCGGCAGTTTTGAGGCACAGGACAAGGCTGAAGGGCTGATGCAAAAACTGCGCGCCAGTGGTTTTAAAGCCTTTGTAAAGAGCGCGGTTGTCGATGGCTCAACGTTTTATCGAGTCTATGTCGGCCCCAAGGCTGACAAGCGCCGCGCCATTGCCGAGAAGGCAAAGATTGACAGTAATTTTGCGACCGATGCGATCGTGTTGCAGTACGTTCCCTGAACCTGGTCTCGGCTCGAGTCTAAAGGGTTAGCGATATGGCACATGTAGACTGGATTATTTTAGCGGTGGTGGCGCTCTCTGCGCTGATCAGTCTGGTGCGCGGCTTTGTTAAAGAGGCGATGTCGCTGGTGATCTGGATTGTGGCCTTTGCTGTGGCGATGCAGTTTAAAGAGCTGGCGGCGGGACTACTGGTAAATATGATTGAACAGGCATCGATCAGGCAGCTGGTGGCCTGGGGTGGCCTGTTTGTCGGCACATTGTTGCTCGGCAGTATGGTAAATTTTTTATTGGGGAAGTTGGTCAGCTCAACCGGATTGAGCGGAACAGACAGGATGCTGGGGCTGGTTTTTGGAGTGTTTCGGGGGTTGTTGATTGTGCTTGCGCTGGTAATTGTTTTACCCAGTGCGCTGCCGGTTGACCAGGACCCCTGGTGGCAGGCGTCGAAGTTGATTCCGATTTTTCAGGGGTTTGAAACCTGGGGTCGGCAAGCGGCAGCGGCGGTGAGTCATTTTCTATTGGGTTGGGTATAACAGATGTGCGGTGTCGTTGGAATTTCCGGAACTTCGAATGTTAATTTGCGCCTCTATGATGCGTTGACCGTTTTGCAGCATCGCGGTCAGGATGCCGCGGGGATTGTTACCGATTCCGATGGTGAGCTGCATGTGTGTAAAAATGTCGGCCTGGCAAGGGATGTGTTTCGCAGTGAGCATATGGCGCGGCTGGTGGGTAATATTGGCATTGGCCATGTGCGCTACCCAACAGCGGGCAGTTCCGGCCCGGCGCTGGCGCAACCGTTTTATGTCAACTCGCCTTACGGCATCTGTATCGCTCACAACGGCAACCTGACCAATGCCGATGATCTGCGCAAACATATTTTCCGCTCTGATTTGCGCCATCTGAACACTGATTCCGATTCCGAAGTATTGCTCAACGTGTTTGCCCACGAGCTGCAGTTGCGGCGCAAACTTGAGCCTTCGAGTGCGGATATTTTTGACGCTGTGACCAATGTGCATATGCGCTGTCGTGGTGCCTATGCGGTGGTCGGCCTGATTGCCAACCATGGCATGTTTGCCTTCCGCGATGTCTACGGCATTCGCCCGCTCTGTTATGGCTCGCGCAAAACCGAACAGGGCGTCGAATACGCGGTTGCCTCCGAGAGTGTCGTGCTCGATAGCATGGGCTTTACCTCGATCAAGGATGTGCAGCCCGGCGAAGCGTTGTTTGTCGACAATCGTGGCCAGATTCATATCAAGCAGTGCGCCGAGAAGCATGAACTGGTGCCCTGTATTTTTGAGCATGTTTACTTTGCCCGTCCCGACTCGATGATGGACGATATCTCGGTTTACAAATGCCGCTTGCGCATGGGCGAAAAGCTGGCCGAGAAAGTGCTGCGTCTGATGCCGGATCACGATATTGATGTGGTGATTCCAATTCCCGACACCAGCAGGGTGTCGGCCCAGGCGATGGCGGAGACGCTTGGCGTCAAACTGCGCGAAGGGTTTATGAAAAACCGCTATATTGGTCGCACCTTTATTATGCCGGGCCAGACTCAGCGTAAAAAATCGGTGCGCCAGAAGCTCAATGCGGTGAAGCTGGAGTTTGCCGGCAAGAATGTAATGCTGGTGGATGACTCGATTGTGCGCGGCACCACCTCGAAAGAGATTATTCAGATGGCCCGCGATGCCGGCGCCAACAAGGTTTATATGGCCTCAGCGGCGCCCGGCGTACGCTACCCCAATGTCTATGGTATCGACATGCCATCGGCTAATGAGCTGATTGCCCACGGCCGCACTGATGATGAAGTGGGCGAGATTATCGGCGCCGACTGGATTGTCTATCAGGATCTTGAAGATCTGGTGGCGGCAGCCGCGGAGGGTAATGAGTCGATTAAACGCTTTGAATGTTCGGTGTTTAATGGCGATTATGTCACCGGTGACGTCGATGAAGCCTATCTGGCGCATATTGACCAGCAGCGCAATGACAACGCCAAAAATAAGATCGTCTCAGCGGACGGATCGGAGCGAAATCAGGTTATTGGTATTCACAATAACAACAGTGAGGCGAGTATTAACTAGCCGCGCTGGAATCAGGAGAACGAAATTATTATGTCTGGGAATTCGGACAACAAAAAAGATGCTCTCAAATCTGAGGCATTCGGTCAGGCGACCACTGCCATACGCAGTGGTTATCAGCGCACCCACGAAGCCGAGCACTCGGAGGCGCTGTTTCTAACCTCCAGTTATATCTTCGACAGCGCCGAGATGGCTGCCAAATACTTTAGCAATGAAGTTCAGGGCAATGTCTACTCGCGCTACAGCAATCCCACCGTGCGCGCCTTTGAAGAGCGTCTGGCGGCGATGGAAGGCGGTGAACAGGCGGTGGCGACCTCATCTGGCATGGCGGCAACACTCAGTGTGGTGATGGCGCTGCTGCAGTCCGGGGATCATATTGTCTGCTCGCGGGATGTGTTTGGCAGCACACGGGTGATGCTGAATAACTATATCGTCAAGTTTGGTGTTGAAGTCAGCTATGTGGCGCTTACCGATCTGGATGCCTGGCAGCAGGCGATTCAGCCAAATACCAAAATGCTGTTTTGCGAGACGCCCTCAAACCCGATGTCGGAAGTGGCGGATTTGGAAGCGCTCAGCGCGCTGGCTAAATCCTCGGGTGCGCTGTTGGTTGTCGACAACTGTTTCTGCACCCCGGTATTGCAAAAGCCGCTGGATTGGGGCGCGGACATAGTTGTGCATTCGGCGACCAAATACCTCGACGGCCAAGGTCGATGCCTGGGCGGTGCGGTGGTTGGCCGCAGCGAACTGATGGAAAAACTGGTGGGCTTTTTGCGTGCCGCCGGCCCGACTATGAGCCCGTTTAATGCCTGGGTGTTCCTTAAAGGGCTCGAGACTCTGCGCATCCGTATGCAGGCCCATTCGGCCAATGCGGCACAGCTGGCTGCCTGGTTAAGCGCGCACCCGAAAGTGACTAAAGTCTTTTACGCGGGGCTGGAATCCCATCCGGGGCATAGCTTGGCGAAGAAACAGCAGAGCGATTTCGGCGGTGTGGTGTCGTTTTGTGTTAACGGTGGCCGTGAGCAAGCCTGGAAGGTAATTGACAGCACGCGCATGCTCTCATTGACCGCCAATCTGGGTGATACCAAGACCACTATCGTGCATCCGGCCACCACCACTCATGGTCGGTTGTCGGACGCCGAGCGCGAGCAGGCCGGTATAGGTGAAAATCTGATTCGGGTTGCCGTGGGTCTGGAAGATATCGACGATATTAAAAATGATCTGCAGTTGGGTCTGGATTTAATTTAGAAACAATCATTAATCAGATACAAAGCTGGTTTAAGACGTATAAAGCCAATATCAAGACTCGTCCCCCGGAGTAAATATCATGTCCAAATTGGTTCTTCCGACTGCGGATCAGGCGCTGCCTGGTCGCGACAGCGCAATGCAAATCAGCAATCGCCACTTTTTAAACGGTCAACCTTTGCAGCCGCCATTTGACTCCGGGCTGCAAAGTGCGGTGTTTGGGATGGGTTGTTTTTGGGGTGCCGAGCGACGCTTTTGGCAGCAGCCCGGTGTGGTGACCACTGCGGTGGGGTATGCCGGTGGCATCACGCCAAATCCGATTTATGAAGAGGTCTGCTCCGGCGGAACCGGTCATTCGGAGGTGGTGTTGGTGGTGTTTGATCCAGACCAGACCAGTTTTGAAAAAATGCTGGCGGTATTCTGGGAGGCCCACGACCCGACTCAGGGTATGCGTCAGGGCAATGATATTGGCAGCCAGTATCGCTCGGTGGTCTACTGCAACAGTGTTAGTCAGCTCGAGGCGGCGCAACAGTCAGCGGGCCAGGTTCAGGAGCAATTATCGGCGCTGGGGTTTGGTGCGATTACCACCGAGATCCAGATGGCGCCGACGTTCTACTACGCCGAAGAGTATCACCAGCAATATCTGGCAAAAAATCCCGGTGGGTACTGCGGTCTGCGCGGCACCGGAATTAGCTGCCCTGTTTAATAACTCATTTAGTGCGCTTCTCTGAACTGCCGTTTTAAATCTCTGCTCTAAATCTCTGCTCTAAATCTTCGCCCTGCATCCCGACTTTGGAAAGGGCACTTCGCGCCAGTCGTTGGCGCTCGGATTTGGGATCCGCCAGCGGTATCGATTCGAGCAGGTGCCGGGTGTATTGCTGCTGCGGGTTGGCCCAGAGTGTTTCAGTGTCGCCGGTTTCCAAAATCACCCCTTTGTTCATCACCATAACGCGGTCAGAAATATAGCGGACCACCGAGAGATCATGAGAGATAAACAGCATAGTCAGGTTGTGGCGTTCGACCAGGTCGAGAATCAAATCCAGTATCTGTGCCTGAATGGTGACATCCAGCGCCGAGACCGGCTCGTCGGCAATTATCAGTTCAGGTTTGGTGGCAATGGCGCGGCCAATGGCAATACGCTGGCGCTGTCCGCCAGAAAATTCGTGTGGATATTTGCGCATGCTGGCTCGGGCAAGGCCGACGTCGTCCATTAGCAGCCTGACCTGTTTGTCGATATTGGCGCTGGTTGCCAGACCGTGATAGAGCAGCGGTTCGGCCAATGTTTGATAAACCGTCATGCGCGGGTTGAGCGAGGCGTAGGGGTCCTGAAAGATCATCTGCATCTTGCGTCGCCAGGGCACTAGTTGCCGTGGGTTAAGGCCGCTGATCTGAGTGCCGCAGAAGTGCACTGAGCCTTCGGTGATGGGGGCCAGTTGCAAAATAGAGCGCCCCAGCGTCGATTTTCCGGAACCGGATTCACCCACCAGCCCGAGAATTTCGCCGCGCTGAATATGCAGCGACACGCCATCCACCGCTTTGATAAAGCGCTTCGCGCTACCAGCCCCGGCCAGCGCTTTGCTGTAATCGCGGAAGTAGGTTTTCAGATTCTTGACTTCAATAATCGGCGCTTCTGGTTGCACGCGGCTGAGCAGAGTTTTGGCGCCCTCGGGAATCGCGGCGAGCAGCTTTTTCGTGTAGTCGTTGGCGGTGTTATAAAAGATCGTATCGGTGTCGCCGGTTTCACGCACCGTGCCGTCGCACATCACCATCACTTTATCCGCAATGCCGGCAACCACGCCGAGATCATGGCTGATAAAAATCACTGCCATATTGCGTTTTTGTTGCAACTGACTGATCAACTCGAGAATCTGCGCCTGAATGGTGACATCCAGAGCGGTGGTCGGTTCGTCGCAGATTAGCAGACGCGGTTCATTGATCAGTGCCATGGCGATCATTACGCGCTGGCGCATACCGCCGGAAAACTCATGGGGGTAGCAGTCAAAGCGGGCTTCCGGGTTGATAATGCCCACTTCATCGAGCAGTTCAATGGCGCGCAGTCTGGCGTTGTCGCGGCTCTGGCTGCGGGTTTTGTCGGGGTTGTAAATCAAAGGCTCAATCAGCTGCTCGCCGATGGTGATAAAGGGGTTGAGCGAGGTCATCGGATCCTGAAAGATCATCGCAATATCGTTGCTGCGAAAGCTGCGCATCTGTTTGGCGTCACAGCTAAGCAGATCGACGCCGTCAAACAGGGCAGTGCCGCCTTCAATTTTGGCTGGCGGTTTCGGCAATAGATCGAGCAGGCTGTAACAGGTCACAGATTTGCCGGAACCGGACTCGCCGACAATCGCCAGCGTCTCGCCGCAATCAACGCTAAAGCTGACATCGTCGACCGCTTTGACCAGCCCGTCTCTGGTGTGGAAGTGGACCTTGAGCCCGTTTACTTCAAGCAGTGCCATGGCGGTTTAATCCTTTGACGTTCTGGGGTCGAGGGCATCGCGCAGACCATCGCCGAGAAAGTTGAGCGCAAACAGGGTCAACGACAGAGTCAGGCCAGGGAAGATCAGTAGCCAGGGAAACTCTTCCATGGTCTCAACGCCATAGCTGATCAACAGTCCCCAGGAGCTTTGCGGCGGCTGGATGCCGAGGCCGAGAAAACTCAGGAAAGCCTCCAGTAACATCACGCTGGGAATCGTCAGCGTGGTGTAGACAATCACCGGGCCCAATGTGTTGGGGATAATGTGGCGGCGAATAATGGTCCACTGCGACAGGCCGAGGGAATAGGCTGCCTCGACAAACTCCTGTTTGCGCAGATTCATTACCTGACCGCGAACAATCCGTGCCATGGTCAGCCATTCAACGGCGCCGATGGCAAAAAACAGCAGGAAGATATTGCGCCCAAACACCACCATCAGCAGCACAATAAAAATCATAAACGGCAGGGCGTAGAGAATATCCACCAGGCGCATCATCACCGCGTCGACACGGCCGCCGATAAATCCGGCGGTGGCGCCCCAGAGCACGCCGATAATCAGCGCCACGGCGGTGGCGATCAGACCCACGGTCAGCGAGACGCGGCCGCCATACATAATGCGGGTCAGCATATCGCGGCCAAAGATGTCGGTGCCCAGCCAGTGTTGAGCTGAGGGCGCCGATGCGCCAAGCAGCAGGTTTTGCTCTTCGTAACCGTAGGGTGCGATCCAGGGCGTTAGCAGTGAGACCAGGCAGAGCAGTAGCAAAATAACCAGACCGCAGATGGCGAGGCGATTTTTGCGCAGCTTGATCCAGGCGTCATGCCACAGTGAGCTGCCGCGCTCTTCCTGTTCTTGTTCCTGACCTGCTTGCGGGCGAGATTCGGGAATGCTGTTCATTAATTATCCCCCTGTCCCTGTTGGCGAAGCTTTGGGTTTAGCCAGATGGTGAGCATATCCGAGATCAGATTAAACAGAATAATCAGCGTGGCAAAAAAGATGGTGGTGCCGAGAATCATGGTGTAGTCGCGGTTAAAGGCGGCCTGCACATAGAAGCGGCCAAGGCCGGGAATCTGGTAGATGGTCTCGACCACAAATGAACCGCCGACCAGCCCGGCAAAGGCGGGACCGAGAAAAGCCACCACCGGAATCAGCCCGCCGCGCAGGGCGTGCTTGGCGATCACCAGAGGTTCCGAAAGGCCCTTGGCCCGCGCGGTGCGGATATAGTCCTGAGACAGTATCTCAAGCATGCCGCCGCGGGAGAGCCGGGCAATATAGGCGGCGTAACCGGTGCCCAGGGTAATGGCAGGCAGGATTTTGTCGCCCGGGGCATCGCCCCAGCCGGAGACCGGTACCCACTCCAGATTGATACCAAAAATCAGCACCAGCAGCGGGCCGAGTAAAAACGAGGGCATGCAGATGCCGAGCATCGCCGCGGACATGGGAATGTAGTCCTGCATACTGTTGGGCCGAGCCGCGGCAAACACGCCGGCGCTGGCACCAATAATCAGCGCCACCAACATGGCGTAAACGGCCAGCTCTGCGGTCGCGGGCAATCCCGAAGCGATCAGCTCGCTCACCGTGCGCCCTGGGTATTTAAACGAGGGCCCAAAGTCGCCGTGCAATACATCGCCCAGGTAGCTTATATATTGCTGCCACAGCGGCTGGTCGAGATTGTATTGAGTCTCAAGTGCTTTCAACACCTCGGGTGGTACTGCCTTGTCGGCCGAGAACGGCCCGCCCGGTGCTGAGTGGACCAGCAAAAAGGTAATGCTGATCACCACCAGGATGACCGGTATGGCTTGCAGCAGCCGCATAAAGGCAAATCGAAACATTAGTTGATACCTTCGGTTGACGCTGATTTGTCAGCCTCGAGATAGATTTCTTTGTACATGGTTTGGTCGAGGAGGTTGGTCGCTTTGTTTTTGATTGAGGGGCTGACCAAGTGATTCGAAGTGTAGATATAAATTGGGACGATCGGCAGCTCTTCCAGCAGGATAGTTTCAGCTTGGGCAAATATTTCAAGTCGCTCGGCGTGGGTTTTCGCAGTGGGCGCCTTATCAAGAATCAAGTGATCATATTCCTTATTGCACCAGCCGGTGCGGTTATTGCCGCCACCACAGAGGAACATATCCAAAAAGCTGTTGGGGTCGACATAGTCACCAATCCAGGACGCACGGGAGATCTGGTAGTCTCCGGCGCTTTCACTATCCAGATAGACCTTCCATTCCTGATTGAGCAGGGTGACGTTGATATTGAGGTATTTTTTCCACATCTGCTGAATCGCTACTGCTATTTTGCGATGTCCTTCACTGGTGTTGTAGAGAATCTGGGTTACCGGAAATCCTTCGCCATTGGGGTAGCCAGCCTCTGCAAGCAGCTTGCGCGCAGCTTCGGGATCGAATCTCAAGTTACTCGGAGGGTAGTATCCCATGGTTCCCGGTGGCGTTAGAGCATAGGCTGGGATTTGACCTGACTTTAAAATTCGCTCGGTGATCTGTTCGCGGTCGATTGTCATCGCCAGTGCTCGGCGCACACGCTTGTCTTTTAGCTGGTCAACATCGGTGTTGAATCGATAAAAGTAGGTTCCGAGAAAAGGGGCGATTTTGAGCGCGGGGTCGCCGCTTTTTTGATAGACGGGAATTTTGTCCCCCGGAACGCTGCCGGTGTAATGTAGCTGTCCAGTGCGAAACATACGCTCCTCACTAACCACATTTTCTGTAGGGTAGAAGACAATTTTATTTAATTTAACGGTGTCTGCATCCCAGTAATAGGGATTACGCTCCACCACAACGCGACGATTTATCTGCCACTCCGTCAATTGAAATGGACCGTTAGTGACAATGTTGCCCTCATAGGTCCAGCGAGTGCCACGTTCATCTGCTGCGCCAAACTTTTCGACGGTTGCGCGATGTACTGGAAACAGACTGTAGTGGTCAAGCAGCTGCAGGAAATAGGGCGTTGGATTTTCCAGAGTGACCTGCAGGGTGTAATCATCCAGCGCCTTGACACCGACCTGGTCGAAATCCGTTATTTGGCCCTCATAATATTCCTGAGCGTTGCTAATAGAGTAAAACATGTAGGCATAGAGGTTGCCCAGAGCTGGCTGCAGGGCCCGCCACCAGGACCAAACATAGTCTTGTGCCAAGTGAGGGTCGCCATTGGACCAGCGAGCATTGTGACGCAGGTGGAAGGTATAGATGCGACCGTCGGGGCTGATCTCCCAGGTTTCAGCAACTCCGGGTTTAGGTTCCAGGGTGGTGCTATCTTTCAGTACCAACCCTTCCATAATCGCACTGATAATATGGTGCTCGGGAACACCGGTAGCGAGATGGGGGTCCAGACTTTGTGGCTCGGTGCCGTTACCCCAATGCAGAGTGCCGGTTCGGTTGCCTTTGCTGACGTTGGTCTCGCCTCCACCGCAGCCGGACAAGCACAGTACCACGGCAGCCAGAAGAACAGCTGCGGCATTGATTTTTGTTTTGCTAATTGTGCTCTTTCGGCTGGATGGATTACGGTTCTTCCATTCTGTGTGATGGCTCATTTATGGAGGTCCATTCTTTTAACGGTTTCGGTTTGCGTTACACCTGCTATGCAAAGATCCTAACAGAATTTTCTGCAATAAAAACTATCCTTTGGGTGGGGTTCAGATCTTTCTGAACAGACTCTTTGGCTGCTTTTGCCGATCATCTGTTGCACTACAAGTGCAAACCCTTGATAAACAAAGCAGACAGGCTGATCGGACACAACTTGATCGGCTTCGATGCGCCCGTATTGAACAGGCTTTGG
>JALRJD010000028.1 GCA_023255165.1 Porticoccaceae bacterium
TTGAACACCTGCACATGGCAGGGGCAGTTCATCGGCTTGACCGCATAACTGCGATCTTCGGTCTGCAGACTGAACATATCATCGCCAAACTTATCGGCGTGCCCCGACTTCTGCCACAGACTGAAATCCACAATCTGCGGAGTTTTGATTTCCTGATAGCCCTGCTCGCGCTGCTTGACGCGCATATAACTTTCGATGGTGTTGTAGACACTCCAACCTTTTGGATGCCAAAACACCGAGCCCGGCGCTTCCTCTTGCATATGAAAGAAATCGAGCTTTTTATTAATCTTGCGATGGTCGCGCTTTTCCGCCTCGGCCAGACGATTGATATAGGCTTTCAGCTCTTTTTTATTGGTCCAGGCGGTACCATAAATGCGTTGCAACATTTCATTATTGCTGTCACCGCGCCAATAGGCACCGGCCACTTTGGTCAATTTAAAGGCTGGCAGCTTGGCCGTTGACGGCACATGGGGGCCGCGGCAGAGATCGATAAAATCGCCCTGGCGATAAAGACCAATCGGCTCACCGGCGGGAATGCTGGCAATAATTTCAGCCTTATACTCTTCACCAATACTTCTAAAGAAAGCCACTGCTTCATCACGATCCCACTCCTCGCGGGAAATACTGTGATCCTGATTGACCAGCTCGGTCATGCGCGCTTCGATCGCCTCGAGGTCTTCCGGCGTAAACGCACGCTCGAAGGAGAAATCGTAGTAAAAACCGTCTTCGATAACCGGGCCAATAGTGACCTGCGCCGAAGGAAACAGCTGCTTGACCGCCATGGCCAGCAGGTGCGCCGACGAGTGGCGGATAATATCCAGCGCCTCATCGGAACGGTCGGTAACGATCGCCAGAGTGGCATCTTTTTCCATCACATAGGAGGCATCGACCAGATTGCCGTCGACCACACCAGCGAGTGTCGCCTTGGCCAAGCCGGCGCCAATATCAGCGGCGACATCTGCAACCGAAACAGGCTGTTCAAAAACGCGTTGGGATCCATCAGGGAGGGTAATTGCGGGCATGCTTTTTTCCTTTTCCAGTGGTGACCTATACCAAAGGCCACATGCAAATTTTGGTGAGCCCGCATTCTACCTTGAATAAGCCTATTTACAAGGCTATTTACCAGACGGGTGAGCCGCTACAATAGCGGCCATTGCAGCTTCAGGAGCAACCCTACTTGAAAATTTATGTCGATGCCGACGCTTGCCCAACGGTGATAAAAGACATTCTCTATCGCGTTTCTCAGCGCACGGGAATTGAACTGATACTGGTTGCCAATCAGGCACTCAACACACCGCGCATTCCTACAGTGCGCAGCATTCAGGTCAGCGCCGGATTTGATGTCGCGGACAATCGCATTGTCGAACTGGTGGAAGCAGATGATCTGGTGATCACCGCCGATATTCCGCTAGCGGCCGAGGTGATCGACAAGGGCGGCAAGGCGCTGAACCCAAGGGGTGAGTTGTATAGTAAAGCTAATATCAAAGCACGACTGAATATGCGCGATTTTATGGACAGTATGCGCAACAGTGGTGTGCAGGTGGGAGGTGGTCCGCCGCCACTATCGCAGCGTGATCGAATGGAGTTCGCCAATGCATTGGATAGCTACGTGGCGAAATTCCACAGGTAGCCCTTCTCTCTTAATCTTCGCTTCTACTCTTGGTCTCTAATCTTCGTCTCTAATCTTCAGAGTCAAGCATGCGGCGAATCTGAGACGCGGTAAACGGCCAGCCCTTTTCCTGACCATTGGCCAATGCTACCACCGGGATGCGGATGCCATACCGCTCTTTTAAATCGTCGCTTTCCTGGATATTCACTTCCACCAGCTGCAGTTGCCGCTCGCTTAACAGCGGGTAAAGTACTGCTTTGGCTTGTTCGCAGAGATGGCAGTGGGGACCGGTATATAGGGTGACTAGATGGCTGGACATGAGCGACCTGGAGAAATTTTGACAGCGATTATAGGCTAATTAAATCTGATAACGCATTGTCCATTCTCCAAATACGCATCTTGTGGAGTGACCCCATCTATATCTTGTCATTCCGAGGGCTAAAAAGGCGCCCTCGGAATGACAAAATTCTACGACATCCCAGCTGCCTCAAACGCCTTACGAACAAACTTCTCCGACTGCTCCGCACCACTGTACAACACCTTCTGCCCCACAGGATCCGCAACATCCTTCCAGCGCGCAATAATCGCCTCCGGCGTCTGCTCACCCGGCGGCAAGAAAATACCATCAGTCTCATAAATCTGCGTACTCGCATAACCACCAGCCCCGGCGCAGAGAATAAACCGCGATGGCGCCCGATCATGGCACAGCGTCAACAACCCCGCCGTAACCGCCTCCGGCGTCATCACCTCAAGCGCCTTGTTATCAATGCCCAAATCCTCGGTCATCCGCGTCGCCGCCGCTGGCGCCAGAGCATTAACATGAATATTGTATTTCTGCCCCTCAAGCACCAGCGTATTCATCAGGCCAACCACCGCCATCTTCGCCGCACCATAGTTGGACTGCCCAAAATTGCCGTACAGACCGCTAGACGAAGTAGTCATCACAATGCGACCGTAATTCTGCTCACGCATAATCTCCCACACCGCCTTGGTGCAATTGACACTGCCTGAGAGATGCACATCCATTACCAAATCAAAATCATTTAAATCCATTTTCGCGAAGGTTTTATCGCGCAAAATACCCGCATTGTTCACCAGAATATCCACCCTGCCCCAGGCATCCATCGCCTCGGCAACCATCTGCTCAACCTCACCATACAACGCCACATTCGCGCCGTTGGCAATCGCCTCACCACCGCGCTCTTTAATCAGCCTCACCACTTCCTGTGCCGCAGCGGATGAACCACCGCTGCCATCACGAGCAGCCCCCAAATCATTCACCACCACCTTGGCACCGCGCTCAGCCAGCGCCAACGCATGAGAACGCCCCAAACCATTGCCCGCTCCGGTGACAATGGCCACCTGATTATCAAACCTAACTGTCATATCGTCCTCCTTAACAGACTTCAAACAAGCCGGCCGCACCCATACCGCCGCCGACACACATAGTAATCACCACATATTTCACACCGCGGCGTTTACCCTCAATTAACGCATGGCCGATCATGCGCGCACCACTCATACCATAGGGGTGGCCAATCGAAATCGCTCCACCATTTACATTCAGCCGCTCATTGGGAATGCCCAGCTTGTCGCGGCAATAGAGCACCTGCACCGCAAAGGCCTCGTTCAACTCCCACAGACCAATATCATCTATCGTCAGACCATTGGCTTTCAGCAACTTGGGAATCGCAAACACCGGGCCAATGCCCATCTCATCCGGCTCGCAACCAGCCACCGCCATGCCGCGATAAATGCCCAGCGGCGACAGACCTCGCTGCTCGGCCAGTTTGGCATCCATCAACACACAGGCTGAAGCGCCATCGGAAAGCTGTGAGGCATTGCCCGCCGTAATCGAGCCGCCCTCGCGCACGGCATTCAAACCGCTCAGATTTTCCAACTGCGTGCCCGGGCGATTGCCCTCATCTTTGCTCAGCGTCACCTCCTGAAAGCTGATCGCCTTGGTCTCTTTATCCACCACCATCTTGCTCGCGGTAATCGGAATAATCTCATCATCAAACTTACCCGCCTCTTGCGCCGCCGCCGTGCGCTGCTGACTCTGCAACGCGTATTCATCCTGTGCCTCGCGACTGATGTTATAGCGCTTGCCAACGATCTCCGCGGTATCCAGCATCGGCATATAAATAGCGGGCGACATCTGCAGCAGTTCCTCATCCTCGGCATGAAACTGATTGGCATGCGCATTCTGCACCAGCGAAATGCTTTCAATACCACCAGCCACCGCAACCGACTGACCATCGCAAACAATTTGCTTCGCCGCCGTCGCCACCGCCATCAACCCGGAAGAACAGGCGCGCACCACGGTCATGCCCGACACCGTTACCGGCAACCCGGCACGCAGCGCAATCTGTCGCGCAATATTATTGCCGGTGGTGCCCTCGGGCAGCGCACAGCCAAAAATACAGTCGTCCACCTCAGCCATATCAACCCGCGCCCGGCGCACCGCTTCAGCCACAGGCATAGCCCCAAGAGTGGCCCCAGAGAGATGATTAAACGCACCGCGATAAGCCTTGCCGATAGGCGTTCGGGCAGTGGAAACAATGACAGCTTCTTTCATTTTCTTTTCCTTATTTAAGTAAATTCCCAGTTAAGTAAATGCTCAGTTTCAGTTAGTGCAAAAAACAGCTGACGGCTTATTTTGTAATGCCTTTCAATCAAGATCAGTCGAATAAACTTGTAACAATGCAGCCAGTGCCTTAACGCCATCCTCACCGCGAATAGCCGGCGCGCGGCTGCCCTTCAACACGGTAGCGATGTCCTCGAGCTGAGTCGCAAAATGACCAAACGCCGGACGCCCAGACAGCGCTACTTGCTGCGGGCCATCACCGGTATTGATAAACAGCGCATTGGTATAGTGAAAAATTCGCAGCGACCCAGTGGTGCCGTAAACAGATATCGAACCTGGCTCGTTCTCCCAACCGCCGGCCTCGGCCACAGAGGAATCACTTTTATAACCCTGACCACCGCTAAACATGCCCTCATTAGGCAGAGCCGCCGAAAAAGTCGCCGCGTTATACAGCAGATGTCCCAGCGCACCATTGGCCATTGTCATCAGCATCGTTTCGGTCGATGCAGGCTCGCCGGAAATATGCCCGCGGCCACAGGCAGACACTACTTCCGAATCCAACAACCAGGGAAAAATATCGATTAGATGTACACCATGATCGACCAACCCCATACCTGGGCCGCCCGGGCCACCTAGGGGGTAATGAATCGGTGACAACTCCTGATACCCAGCCAGACCATGGCCACCCATCAGCTGCTCAGTGAGTAACTGCACCT
>JALRJD010000081.1 GCA_023255165.1 Porticoccaceae bacterium
AATTGGCTCCACGGTCAGATGATTCAGATCCGGTAGCGGTACAAACTGCTGATCAGTGCGATCAGCCGCATCCAACACATCGGCACCCAGGGGCGCGACTGAAAGAGGTTGAGTGCTCTGGGAGGCAGTGGAATCTTCGGCAACCGGGATCAGTTTCGCCACCGCACCGGCATCCGCCAGACGCTGCAAAATACGTTCAGCGCTGCTCTTATCGATACCGCGTTTAAGTCGCATCGGCTCGCCGGAAAACAGCTGTTGCGCCGCTGCCGCATCCAACTTAAAGGCCGCCGCGACGCGCTGTTTTACCTGCTCACGATTGCTGCCCGGCACAATTTCACCGCTGTAGACCAGATCAAAATAGTCGCTTTCGGACGGGCTGTCCCGCTTGTCCCTGTCGCTCATTAGCCAATCTCCTGATTCCAGAGCGATCAATCCGGTCGGCCAGTTAGTTAGCTGATCACTGGCCCGGGTTATCACTCAAATACTGATCCATCTCCAGCGCGGGCAGTGCCTCTCTCGGCGCTCCGATAACCTTCGCCGGCACACCGGCCACGGTGACATGGGCGGGCACAGACTCAAGCACCAGACTACCTGCTCCGACCTTCACCCCCTCACCGACAGTTACATTGCCAAGAATTTTTGCGCCGGCGGAGATCATCACGCCATCGCCGATGGTCGGGTGCCGACTGCCTTTGGTGCAGCCGCTGCCACCGAGAGTGACAGAGTGCAAGATAGAGACGTTGTCGCCGACCACCGCGGTCTCGCCAATCACCAGCCCGGTGGCATGGTCGATCATAATGCCGCAACCCAGTCTGGCGGCCGGGTGGATATCGACCGTAAACACTTCCGATATCTGACTCTGAAAATAGAGTGCCAACACCTCGCGACTCTGTTGCCACAGCCAGTGCGCCACTCGGTACAACTGCAACGCCTGGAAACCTTTGAAATAAAGTATAGGCATAAAATGGTTGTCGCAGGCGGGGTCGCGGTCAAAGCAGGCATGGATATCGCTGCGCGCCGCATCACAGATCGACGCGTCGGAGCGCATCGCCTGATCAATCACCTCGGCAACAACCTCGGCGGAAACCACTGAACTGTGTAACTGCTGCGACAGGTTGTAACACAGCGCCTGCTGCAAGCTCTGATGTTGCAACAGCGCGGTCTCGAAAAAGTCGCTCATCAGCGGTTCCTGAGAGGCAACCAGGCGTGCCTCGGAGCGGATTGTTTCCCACAGGGGGTCGTTTGCTACTGTCACTTGAATTCCTGTTCTGTTACTTTTTTATACCTGTTTGGTCCAACAGGTTTAGCTTCGCGCATAAATTGAGTCTGGTGCACAAATTTAGTGTGGCACATGGATATAACGCGCATACAACTCATCCAGATGGGCAAGCACGGTTTCCTTCAGCTCAAGGTCGGCAGTCGAGAGCTTGCGAGCCAGCAGATCGACCGTCAACTGCGCGGCAAAGACATCGGCCAGCGGACGATAACTGATATGCCAGCGCTCCGGCGCAATGCCTCCGCGGTCTTCGGCATAGGGCCGATAAAAATCACTGCCGGCGGCGCCACTGCCACCAATTCCAGAGCCAAAAACCGTATCCAGCCAATTGTGCATCGGCGCAAACGGACCGCCATTTTCAACTTCTTCCGGGATCAACTTAACCTGATAATCAGGCGCCACCGCCGCCGCGTCATAGATATCAAAATCGGTGCCCCAATGATGTCGCGAGGCACCAGGCAATGCCGACCAGC
>JALRJD010000083.1 GCA_023255165.1 Porticoccaceae bacterium
AGTTGCAATACCATCGCGGTATTGAAGATATCGACAGTCGTCGCCCCGTAGTGCATATATTCTTCTGCACCACCTTCAATAGAACGCTGCCAAATATTGAGCAAGGAAACCATCGAGTGCCGAACTCGTGCCTGCTCTTCCTTCAGTTGATCAAGAGGCACATTACTTGCCTGGGCCTTTCTTGTCAGTTCTTCGGCAGCCCAATCAGGGATAATATCCAGATCTGCCTGAACGCGGGCAAGGGCCGCTTCAATATCCAGGAGCCGTTGAACCTGATACTGGCGAGAAAATATTTCCGCCACTCTTTGTTTAGCTTGCGCCCCTTGTTTAGCTTGCGCCCCTTCATTTGAGTCAGCAAACGTTAATCCATTTAATCCTGTTGCCAGACACACGAACAACAGATAAATGTATTTGATCTTCATTGCATACTCTTTGCAATTAGCCATATTTGTCACTGTTATTTTGAATTGATTTTGCCAGCAATCAGCCATAAGTATTAATGCTCGGCTGCATCGGTTTACTATTCGCAGGTACAGATACATAGAAACAGATACATAGAAGCAGCCAAACGGCTGCTTCTATGTCTGCATTTAAGAAATGTCAAACAAGTTTCACTAGAATTTCAAACCGACTTCTGCATATAAAACTCTGCCGCGCAGGGGATGAACTTGATCATCAAAAAACTCGCGCGCACCATATTCTGGTGGCTCTTCGTCGGTAAGGTTATTAGCTCCCACAAGCAGCCAGCTTCCCAGACCAAACAGCTCGGAGGAATCATACCGATACTGCACATCCAAAGTCGTAAAACTGTCTATATTTTTTCCAAAGAGCTTATTGCTTCGCGATGAATCATCTTGCAGATAGGAATCTTTATAGCGAACAGTAGCTCCGAGCTTGTGGTTATTTCTTGTCCAGTTGGCACTGACATTTCCAGATGTTTCAGGCATAGAGCCAAAGGAATTGGTGTTGGCATTGCGCTTTCCAGCAACATCATATTTCACGCCACTTAGTATTGCGTCAAAAGACAGTACGTGGGACAAAGTTAAACCAAACTCGAATTCTCCCAAATCGCTACTAAAGCCATAAGACACTTTAGCATCGAAACCATCCGTCGTGGCACTGTCCGCATTCTGCAGTGCTGTTGTGATAAACAACGGCACACCATCGGAGCCCCGGGTAATGTTGGGATCATTCAATAAGCCATCATTACAATCATTATCCAAAACCGATTGAGCCGACTGAACATTGACGATCAGCCCGGTATAGTCATAACGCCAATAATCCAGCGATAAACTACTTTTCTCTGCAGGCTGCCAAACTATTCCCAGGTTAAAGTTGTCGGCTGACTGCGGGCTCAACTCACCGGTAACTTTAGCTGCAGTACGCGAGATGTAATCCGCTGTCGTTGAATTGGGATCATTACAGGTCACTCGGCCGTTAGCCATCTGGAAGTCAACAGCTGCCGATCCTGCTATACCACCAGTTTGAATGGCAGAGGGCGCCTGAAATGAAGAGCCGAAGGATGAACGCAGCATCATTTCATCAGTCATTTGCCACAATACGGCAATTTTAGGATCTGTGGTGGTACCTACGACATCGCCATGATCTTCGTGACGTAAGGCCAGCTGCAAGTCTATTCTGTCCGTTACAGGCACCGCAAATTCTGCAAATACAGAATCAACGCTGGTTTTACCATCAACCACCGGGAATCCTCCGGATGAAATAGAACCTAAACCGGCATTGGTCAATTGATCAGGGGTATAGGTGAAAGTCTCTTCTCGCGTTTGAAAGCCAAATGCAAATCCAACGTAGCCAGCAGACAACTCAAACAATTCGCTATTGCTGACAACCAAATCAATGGTTTCTTGCGAGCTGGTGAGCGCTACAACCTCGGTATACTCGATATCATTCATATATCTTTGAATGTCATGTCCCGCAGTAGAAATGCCATCTTTGGGCGATACAAAGCTCGGGGCGGCATAGGCAATACCAAATGGATTAAATGTGCCGTCCATAAGCCCTGCCTGCAATGCACTCGCTATACTGCGACCGCTACTCAGGCTGGAATTTTCATGTTCATAATTTTGATACCAGGCAGAAACGTTCCAGTCGCCGCGATAAGCATCAAAACCAAACATATAACGGTCGGAGGTATTGATGATATCAATGCCCTCTGAGTTTCTTCCTGAAATAGCCTGTCCAATCGGTCTTATACTGCCACTGGTCGTCAAATTGGCAGCGGCATCAGGGTTGGCTTGCCAATACTCGGCTCCCGCTGCCGTAGTTGGATCAACGTACTCCAAACCATTAGTGCCCTCTACAAAGAAATTGAAAGGATGGCTGCTCGGAATCAAAAATTTGCCGTTATAACTGCCATTGCCATTTACCTGGGCACCAAAAGCACGAGTTGCCTTGTTGTCTGTGTAGCCAACCTCACCAAACACTTTCACGCTATCAAAGGCAAATAACTCGCCGAGGTCGTAATCAAATTCAGCGAAAAACGAGAGTCGCTCGGCTGCAGGGATGGGGCTGGTATTATCATAAAAGTTATACCGACAGTGACCCCCACTAACTATTCCACCAGCCTCTACGCAGTGTGGGTCAATAATTTTGCCACTGCCACGCGCGCTTGTTAAAGGATCCAGCGTTATATATTCATCTGGCGAACCACTGGTTGAAAGCAAAGTACCGCCAGAGCGCTCATTTATGAAATCAAGGTCCGAGCGATAGTTCATATCAGCATTATAAGATGTGGCATAGAGTGCAAAGGAGCTGCGCTCACTATTACTGCCGTATGCAAAGTTGATAATATTTGCTTCGTTACTGGCATCCTCACGGCGGTAACTTAACTCGACACCGTCAAAACCTTTGCGCGTAGAAATGTTTACAACACCCGCCACCGCCTCTGAACCATAAATTGCCGAAGCTCCATCGGTTTGCACATCCAGGCTGCGTACCATTGACAAGGGCAATTGGTTCAAATCGTAAAACTGATTACCCAAATCGTCACCCAATGGGCTCTTACCGGCACGGCGACCATTTATCAACACCAGAGTTGAACCGGGTCCCAAGTTGCGAAGGTTTAAGTTAGCCGAACCAATATTGCTGCCACCAACAGGGTGTATAACTGAACCCGCGTTGGCAGGTAAATTGATAATTACATCTGACGCGGTTGCGGAACTGGTTAAGTCCATGCTGGTACGATCAATATACTGCACAGGAGCCGCACTTTCTTTATCGCTCTGACGTATATTCGAACCCATGATGATTACTTCTTCGAGGGTTTGATCGCCAGGCGAGGCATTGCCGCGTTTTGGCGTATTGTCCTGAGCTATAACATCCGCTACCTGCGAGGTACCAAAAATAACCCCCAGCATTGCTGCCAAGAAATTTTTTCTATTTTTCATTATATTCCCCGTATCTTGATTGCTCACAAAAGTAATTCGGATGTTGTCGTTAAAGGCTGCTTCAAGCCCGGTACCTGAAAGAAGAATATTGAGCGCCTCTTCTATCGAATACCTGCCTACCAGCTGATTTGCCGTTATAACCCTGACCTCATCAAATGGTACGATCAATGTCAGGTTGGCTTGCTTGGCAAACTCTATTAGCGTCACATCCGCTGATTGCCGGGGGATATTGAATTGAAATATTTCATTGCGAAATGCATCTTTGGCTAATGAAGACGGTGTAAACACCATAAACAAAATCAGAAATACACAGCGATATAAGATCAAATCGTCCAACCCGGACGCGCGTTTTAAACGCTCGTTACAAGTAGACGAGTCAGAATTTTTTTTCCCCCAGTTAGTCAAAATCATTTGAGGTTATCACCGTTTGGGCTTTACTCATTGTTGAATATCCCAACATGCGCAGTTTTATAAGGTACTTCATGAGCCCACCGAAACTTTCTATAAAAATAATAATAATGCGGCCCGGCTCATTTTTACTAACATCAGCAAAATCAAAACATCATGAAATATTCCATGTTTTGAAATTACCTGAACGAATTAACTGCTGCTTAAAATCACGTTACCCTTTTCTCCAAAGGTATGAGTGATATTGAAATTCTCTTTTAGTGTGGTCAACAACCCATCAACATCGCCAGCCTTGAATAGTCCGGAAATTCGCAATTTCTTGAGATTTTCATCCAGGATTACAAACTCTACCGTGGTATATCGGCCAATCTCATCAACAGCTGCCGCCAATGACTCACCATGAAAAATCAAATTACCCTGCTGCCAGGATAGTTTTACCGCTATCTCTTCTGGCGATATTTCATCAACTTCTTCATCTGCTGATCCAAGAATAATTGCCTCTCCTTCCGAGACTGATGTGGTTGAAGAGGGTAAATTCGTCAGCAAAAGCTCACTCTCATCCTTTATCATCTGCTGATGCACACCTACCAGCACCTTGCCCTCTGTAACAACCAGCTCGATCTTCTCATCGCTATTAATCTCTACATTAAATTCTGTACCCACAGCACGTATTTCCTGAGTACCGGCAAATAAACTGAGTGGCCTGGAAACATCGCGGGCGACCTTGACATGCACTTCGCCACGCTCCAACAGCAGAATCCGGCGTTGATCCGTGTAATTCATTCGCACCAGACTGTTGGTATTCAGCACCAGCTCAGTGCCATCGGGCAAAGTAACGATGGAATACTCTCCTACCGATGTTTCATATATCCCGCCGACTGCGGCCAGTTCGGAGATATTTGCCTTGCCGGAAATATCAGGTGATATACCCATCATTCCCCACAAACCAACGAACGCCAGAACCAGAACAGATGCAGCTACAGCCAATACAGCTCTCACAGGTCGTCGCTGTTTTTCCGGCGTCTTGGGGAAAAGCTCACTCAGCCGTGACAGCATATCCATCTTGTCCCACATCTCAGCCATTTGCAGAAAAACTTCGCGGTTCTCCGCGTCGACAGCGAGCCATTGCTGCAGCGACTTTTCGTCATCTTTTGAAAGACCTTTATCCAGTTTCGCAATCCATAAACCGGCCTCATCCAGGCGACGATCTTTCGATTCCAATATATGTACCACACTCATGACCGGTCTCCCGATGAGATAATTTTAAAGACAGGTGTACCTGCCCTCTCTCCCCGTGAGCTTTCCTGTGAAGAATGCCTTTTCATGAAGTTGATACAACGCTTCATACCAAGCGCAATGTGCTTCTCGACGGTACTTTCACTTATCTCCAACTCCATGGCGATCTCGCGTTGAGAGTAACCATAAACTTTCTTTAGAACGAATACTTTCCTGCATTGTACCGGCAACAATCTGACTGCTTCACAGAAATTAGAGAAGTCTTCCCTTCCCGCAACCTGCTGATAGGTCTCATCCACAAAGTGGTCTACCTCACCGAGGTCGAGCTCCCCATCCTTCTCTAAACTCTGGCTTAATCGCGACTCAGATCGTTTGATATGATCAAAAGCCAGATTTCGAGCCGTTGTTAATAGGAACGAGCGAGGGTGACGGATGCCGGCCGGGTTCTCAATCTGGCACACCCTCACATAGGTTTCCTGCACAATGTCCTCGATCTCCTTTGGTGGAACAATACTGGACACAGCACGCGCAAGTTGCTTCCGGAAAGACAGGAAAATCTCGTTAAATGGATTGTCATTCGACATAGGTACTAACCCTGCAAAACATATCTTGTTCTTATCAAGTGCGGGGACGAATCAGGCACAGTTTTCCGCTAGTTTTTCTTAAATGGTGCTAAACGGCGCCAAGTGTACGTCAGCCTCCCTGAAGACCGACATCTCACAATATGACCAAAATGACACCGGATATCCGGGATATCTGAGTGCGGTACTTGGAAGAACGGACGGCGGGAGTTGACGCGGGGCATTTGTGGAGTAAAGATACAGGCGACTAAGTTTCTTCGGCGACTAAGTTTCTTCAACTGATACTGCTTTTTTTGAAACAGCTTTCTCTGCTACAAAGGTTATGTCTTTTTTTAGCGGCTCTCCTAAAAACTCCGGCATAGGCTGCGCGCTGACCAACACTCGTTGAGGTAAGTCATGTCTATTCAATATTGATGATCTCTGAAGCCCTTCACTGATAATAAGTTGCCGAGCAAAATTTATATGCAGCGAAAAATATGCCGAAAAGTCCTCGAGACTGTGCCAATTGTTACACCACTCAAGGTACAACTCTCGATTAGTCAAGATTAAATCTCCAAAATACAAAAGTTATGAAGCGCACAAAACTTGTTGGTTACTTTCGGGATATCAGAACGGAAGATTTATTATCTTCACTCTTAAATTAATGTCCTTCTTATATGAATGCGCTCAGCCCACTTAGCAGAGTGAGTAGCGTTCTCTTCGTTATCAGTTGAAATGGGTATCAAAAACTTGGGATCTATTGCCCAGCCTTATCTGGTTTTTTCTCTCATGGTTACAAACTCTTCTGCAGCAGAGGGATGAATGCCCACAGTCGCGTCAAAATGGGCCTTTGTAGCACCTGCTTTTATAGCAATACCCATTCCCTGAATAATCTCAGCAGCATGTTCGCCAACCATATGGCAACCTAAGACAATATCTGATTCATTATCTACCACCAGTTTCATACTGATGCGGTCGGTCCCGCCACCTAGCGTCTGCAACATTGGCTTAAAGTCTGAAAGATAGATCGATATATCCTCATATTCTTCCCTCGCCTGCTCCTCGCTGAGACCTACAGTGTCAAATTCCGGCTGGCAGAACACAGCCGTCGGAATGTCGCGATAATCAATAACTGCGCGGCCATCGCCATAGAGATGATCAACCAGCACCATGGCCTCTTGAATCGCCACCGGAGTTAACTGAACCCGATCGATCACATCCCCTATCGCATAGATGCTGGGCTCTGCAGTGGCGAAATTTCGATCCACTTGAATGGACCCATTGTCTGCCATTAACACATTAGTCGTTTCCAAACCCAGGTTCGCCGTATTGGCCTGGCGTCCGGTCGCGCAAAGCACCAATTCTGCTTCGATATCCGGGCCATTACTCATGGCTACAGACAATGTTTCTGCAGCCTTGGTAATCTGATTAATATCGGTGTTTAAATGGACATTAACACCTTTGGCGACCATCCCATGAATAATCTTATCAACCATTTCTCCATCAAAGGATTTAAGTAGTTTAGGGCCACGATATACGAGATGAGTCTCTACACCCAGACCATTCAAAATACCGGCAAATTCTACTGCTATATAGCCACCACCAACGACCACAGCTTTTTCGGGTAATTTATCGAGAAAAAACATCTCATTGGAGCTCAGCACATGCTCACTACCGGGAAAATCTGGAATATAGGGCCAACCACCTGTGGCAATCAGAATAGTACGAGCCTTGTAGGTCTCACCATTGACCGAGACAAGATGAGGACCGGCAATAGTTGCACGCCCGTCAATGAGATGAGCACCACTGTTATCGATAAGGCTATTGTAAATACCATTGAGGCGCTCGATCTCAGCAGTTTTATTATCTCTCAGGGTTGCCCAATCAAGTGTCGGCTGCTGAGCAAGTGACCAGCCAAATCCTGAACTTGCTTGAAATAATTCCGGGAACTGCGAGGCATAAACAAAAAGCTTTTTAGGTACACAACCCACATTAACGCAGGTGCCACCCAGATAGCGCTCCTCGGCAATAGCCACTTTTTTACCTTTGGATGCGGCCATTCGCGCGGCTCTGACACCGCCTGACCCGGCTCCAATAACAAATAGGTCATAATCGAACTCAAAGCCCATTCGAACTTCTCCGTTTAATAGATTTATATGTGATGACAAAACTTGGATGGGTGCCGCTTAATCTTCTTCCGGCCAGTAAAGTCGCATAGGATTTTCTACTAACAGCTTGCGCTGCAATTCACCTGTAGGTGCTATGCGCGGAATCATATCGACCAGATGGCCATCATCCGGCATATGGGATTTCATATTGGGATGGGGCCAGTCGGTGCCCCAGAGAACCTGGTCGGGAAACAGCTCGACTAACCTGGAGGCAAAGGGGATAAAATCATCATAAGTAGGTGGACCCTCCAGACTGAGGCGTTCCGGACAGGTCACCTTGGTCCAGCAATTGGCATTTTCTCGGAGCAGCTTTATAAACAGCTCAAATTTCTCGCCATCCACCGGCTCGCTGCAGTCGGGTCGGCCCATGTGATCCACTACGACGATAGTATTTAAAGAGGCGATGAAGTCATAGTATTCGGCCAGATCTGGCGCTTCAAGGTAAACAACAATATGCCAACCCAGCTTGGCGATACGCTCTGCAACTGACTTAAGCACCTCGGGAGGCACCGGGTTAACCAGACGTTTAACAAAGTTAAAGCGAACCCCGCGCACCCCGGCACTATGCATTTCTGCCAGCTCAGCA
>JALRJD010000117.1 GCA_023255165.1 Porticoccaceae bacterium
CCGATGGTTGCCGCCGGGCCATTGGTCATCATCACAATGCGATCAGAGAGCAGCACCGCCTCGTCAACATCGTGGGTGATCATCACCACGGTATTGCCGAGCCGGGTTTGAATTTCCATCAGCGAGTCCTGCAGGTGGGCGCGGGTCAGTGCATCGAGAGCGCCAAAGGGTTCGTCCATCAGCAGCACTTTCGGTTGCATGGCCAGGCAGCGGGCGATACCAACGCGCTGTTTCATGCCGCCGGAAATTTCCCCTGGGCGCTTGTGCAGAGCGTGATCCATATGCACCAGACTGAGGTTGTGCTCGATCCAGTCGCGTATTTCCGCTTTGCTTTTGCTGTGTTTAAACACGCATTTAACCGCCAGCTCGACATTTTGATAGACGCTCAGCCAAGGCAGCAGAGCGTGGTTTTGAAATACCACGGCGCGATCCGGCCCCGGCTCATTGACTTCACGGCCCTCCAGAATCACGCCGCCCTCGGTAGCCTGGTAGAGCCCGGCGATAATATTCAGTACTGTGGATTTGCCGCAGCCGGAGTGGCCAATCAACGAAATAAACTCGCCCTGTTGAATCGACAGATTGACATTTTGCAGTGCACAAAACGCTTCGCCGTCGGTGGGGAATTCGATACCGACCTGGGTGAGTTCAAGATAGTGGTTTGGCATTGTTGTTTGCTTCCATGTTGATTTATCTAAAGTTGGGTTGGCAGGTAGTGCTGTTACCAAACGACCGGATTAACGCAAGATCGCCTGTTTGTCCCAGCTCACACGTCTCTGCAGCGCCAGCATCAAACGGTCGAGAATAAAGCCAATAACGCCGATAGTGATCACCGCGACCATAATTCGGCCCAGCGAGCTGGAGGAACCATTTTGGAATTCATCCCAGATAAATTTTCCCAGCCCGGGGTTCTGGGCCAGCATTTCAGCGGCGATCAACACCATCCAGCCGGTCGCCAGCGACAGCCTCAGACCGGTGAAAATAAGTGGGATCGCCGAGGGGATAACAATGGTTTTCACATACACCGGCCACGACAGTCGCAGCACTCGGCTGACATCAATCAGGTCGCGATCAATGCTGGCCACCCCAACAATGGTGTTGACTACTGTCGGCCACAGGCAGCAGAGCGCGACGGTAAATCCGGAGGTCAAAAAGGCTTTGTCAAACAGTGGGTCGTCGCTGACATAGAGCGCTGAGACCACCATGGTGACCAGCGGCAGCCAGGCCAGTGGCGAGACCGGTTTAAAGGTCTGAATAATCGGATTGACGGCGCGGTAGGCGCGCTCGCTTAGACCGCAGGCAATGCCCAGCGGTATGGCGATCAGGGTGGCGACAAAAAAGCCAAAGGCGACGGTATAGAGGCTGGTTACTATCTGATCGATATAAGTCGCCTTGCCGGGGTAGGCGCGGATCTTGATCGTTGCGCCGGGATCCGCGGCCAGCTTTTTGGCGTTGCGCGCCTCCTGGCGGGCATAGAATTTATCTTCCTTTTGGCGCTCCTGACGGTGCTCTGAAATCAGCGCCAGCGACTGATTCCAGACCTGCGATGGCCCCGGGAACTGGCCGAGGGAGGTGACAATATTGCTGGCGACAATTTGCCAGACAAACAGAAACACCAGTATGCCGGTAAATGGCAGGGCCAGAGTCCGCGCGCCATTCTGTGCGGCCTTTAACAGTTGGGCGGGGGAGAACCCGCCTTTTAACTGCTCCAGGCGGCGGGCGATAGCGGGCGTGTTTATAGCGCCGGACTTAAATAAAGAGCTGGGTTGGCTGCTGTTCAAAGCACTTCATCCTTGAGGCCGATTGAAAACTTGTGCAGATATTCGTTGGGCTTCGAACCGTCATAAACAATATTGTCGATAAACTCTTTTTGCGGCGCACGGAATCCGCTCTCGGAGGAAAAGTCCGGGAAGTCAGCCGCGCTCATCAAGCCCTCTTTGATCAACTCTTCGGCAGCGCTCTTGTAGATGTCCGGGCGGTAGACACTGGCGGCTGTGTCGAAGTACCACTGGTCTGATTTTGGTTCGGCAATCTGTCCCCAGCGGCGCATCTGGGTCAGGTACCAGATCGCATCGGAGTAATAGGGGTAGGTGGCAAAGTGGCGAAAGAAGACATTGAAGTCGGGCACCGGGCGCTTGTCGCCCTTTTCATATTCAAAGGTGCCGGTCATGCTGTTGGCAATCACGTCGTAATCGGCGCCAACATACTTGCTCTGTGAGAGAATCCTGACCGCCGCCGGGCGGTTGGCATTGTTGTTTTCATCGAGCCATTTGGCAGCGCGCAACAGCGCTTTGACAATGCGCACAGTGGTGTTGGGATATTTCTCGGTAAATTCCCTGGTCATACCAAAGACTTTTTCCGGATTGTTTTTCCAGATTTCGTAGTCGGTGATCACCGGTACCCCGATGCCTTTAAACACCGCTTGCTGATTCCAGGGTTCGCCCACGCAGTATCCGTAGATAGTCCCAGCCTCAAGGGTTGCGGGCATCTGCGGAGGCGGCGTCACTGAGAGCAGTGCCTGCGCGCTCAGAGTGCCACTGGTGTCGCCCTTGTGCGGAGCGTAGAAGCCGGGGTGAATATTGCCGGCGGCGAGCCAGTAGCGCAGCTCGTAGTTATGGGTCGACACCGGGAACACCATGCCCATCTTGAACGGCTTGCCCTCAGCGGCATATTTTTCCACCACCGGCTTTAAATAGTCGGCCTTGATCGGATGGGTTGGCTTGCCATCGACTGTCGGGACAAATGGCTTCATCTGTTGCCAGATGTCGTTGGAGACGGTGATGGCGTTGCCGTTTAAATCCATGCTGAACGGGGTGACAATATGCGCCTTGGTGCCATAACCAATGGTTGCGGCGAGCGGTTGCCCGGCGAGCATATGGGCGCCGTCGAGTTTGCCGTCGATAACGCCGTCGAGTAGTACTTTCCAGTTGGCCTGGGCTTCAATGGTGACGTAGAGACCCTCGTCTTCGAAGTAGCCATTCTCATAGGCGACTGCGATCGGCGCCATATCGGTGAGCTTGATAAAACCAAAGCGCAGTTCGTCTTTTTCCGGCTCACCCAGCTCGGCGATGGCGGCGCTGCTGGTTATCACCAGGCCGGTTGTGAGAAGCCCGGAAGTGAGAAGCCCGGAACTGAAAAGCCCGACAGAGAAGACCCAAATGCTCAACAGTCGTTGGCAAGCACCGACTAGTCTGCCGGCTGTTCTGTGGTTTATTTCAAAGTCCTGGTTTAAAAAGTCCTGTTTTAAAAAGTGCATGGCGCGAGTTCCTTAATTAATCAGTGGTCATCGAAATGACAAAAAGTGAAAAAAATAATCCAAAAAAAACCCGCCTGCCAAAGTGCGCGCGCATTAATAGCGGACCAACTTTGGCAGGCGGGCTTCGTTACCCGTTGACCACCATCCAGGATGTGGTCTGACGTTGCATTGCTTATCAGAGACTGTTCAGTAACTACAACTATTCAATATCTCTGACTATTCAATAACTGTGCCAACACCATTCGAGTTTGGCGTCTAGTGGCAAAATTCCGCGAAAAGATCCTAACCTCCTCGAACGGTCGCGGATAAACTGAGTAAAGGCTGCACAAAGTGCACGCGGTTAAGACTCAACCGCAACCCGGTCCACGAGCTGAAACATTATCAGCGACCAGTGGTGCACCGCACCGGTGCATTTTGTGTAACGGCTGGCCCCTGTTGTTCAGTGATGGCGCACGCTTCCCGGATCAAGTGCATCAGGAGCATCAGCTGGGCAAAGAGTCTGGCTTGTCGAGCATCAGGTCGCTGCCAAGTTGAATGTGATCATTGAGCAACCACGGCTGCGCGTGAACCCCTTCCACTTTGTAGTCCTGATCCGGCGACGCCAGTCCCGCTCGCGAAGCCGCCTCGCGATAGAGGTCGGTTCTGAAACACTGTTGTGCCAGCCCCGCCCGTTTTTCGCTATCCACCGCTCTGCCCAGCAGGGGTGAAAACTGCTCGAGTATGGCCTCGGCCTGGGAGCGCCAGGGAAAGCCGGCGCAGTAATCGGAAAAGACATGAAAGTTGGATTGCTGCAACGGATGGCCGACCCGCTGCTGAATAATCTGGCCACTGAGCGACGGGCGCAACCAGTCTGACGGCAGATCCAGATATTCCGGGCGGGCAAGAATCTCCACCGCGCTGTCGCGATTAGCCATATCCCCCAGCCACTCACAGGCGGACATCAATGCCAGGCGCAGACGCAGATGCGTCGATGGATTGCGGCTGTGCCAGGACTCGAGCACGCCGAGCACTTTTTCCGGTGCGTTGTTCCATATCTCAAAACCGCTGGTTGCCATCACCCCGGCGCCGTACTCCACGGCGATACTGTTCCAGGGCGCGCCGACGCAGAAACCATCGATAACACCTTGGGCCAGACTGTCGACCATCTGCTCCGGTGGCAGCACGATCAACCGTACGTCGCGGTCCGCGTCCAAACCACCGGCATGCAGCCATTTGCGCAATAGTAATGTATGACAGGAAAAAGAGTGCACGGTGGCAAAAGTAATGCTGGTGCCTGGCGTTTGCGCCATGGCCGCCTTGAGAGACTGCGCCGTGCCCAGCGCATCGTGGGCGGGTCGCGCAGGATCAGCGACGGCCGCCATCCGCTTCCACAGTGCCGATGAGACAGTGACTGCATTGCCGTTAAGCGACAGCACCAGGCCGGTAACCATGGGTGCGCGAATACCGGCGGCGCCGAGCGTGGTGACCAGTGGCATCGGCGCCAACATCTGGCTGGCGTCCAGCGCGCCGGCAATGGTTTTGTCGCGGATATTGGCCCAGGAAACTTCCCGTTGCAGCGATACCTTGAGGCCGAACTCTTCATAGAGCCCCAGAGCCTGGGCAACAATCAGGGGCGCGCTGTCGCTGAGGCGCATATAGCCGAGCTTGAGCTGCTCGCGTTCCGCGGCCGGTAGTTGTCGGTTGATCTTGATAGTCATAGGCGACGCGGGTCTTTGTGGTTTTGATTGAGAATGCGGATCACAGCCTTTGCCGCCTGCGGCAGACTCTGGTTGGTGTCCATGGAAAGAGTGCGCAGCATCTTGTGTGCCGCCTCTTCGCTGATATTGTGCTCGCCCATCAAGCGGCGCTTGGCGGTGTCTATCAGTGACAGGCTTTCCAGTTGCTCGCGCGTGCTGTCGAGTGCCTGTCGCAGCGCCTGAAAGGATTTGAACTGGGCCATGGCCACATCGATAACCGGTTTAACCCGGTCCGGGTGGACACCGCCGACCATATAGGCTGTCACGCCGGCATCCACGGCCTCTTCAATAAAGCGTTGATCCTGTTCTTCGCAAAACATCACCACCGGAGTTGGGTTGTGGCTATTGATCACCGACAAACTGTCGAGCACATCGCGGCCCGGCGACGACAGATCAATCAGCACAACATCGGGGCGCTGTTGCTCAATCTGAAACAACAACCCGGCAGCCGAGGCGAGCCTGGCGATGACCTCAAATCCTTCAGCGATCAGTTTTTCCTCGACACGGGCCGAGCGCTGGGGAACGTCGTCCACCAGCATCACACGGATCGATTTGCTTCCTTTCACTGCTGTCATTGTTGCCGCATCTGTGAAAAACTGAAAAACGGGCGTCGACAGTTTCGACGCCCCGCGATCATCACCGGGTCAGGTGTCTGGTTAAAATGTAAACTCGAGGGTCAGCCACAGTTTGTCGGTATCCGTGGCAAAACTGTCGGCAGAGTAACTGGCATATTTGCCCTGCACCGAGGTGTATTTGTTGACCTTGTAAGTGGCGACAATATTCAGTTCGGAGCCAAAATCAGCAGCGCCTTCGTCGGCACTAAAATCGTGATAGAAAATCACCACCGGCACTGCGCCCACTTTCCCCGCCACCTTGATATAGAGATCCTCTAAACCAGTGCCCGGGGTGCCGAGAAATTTATCCGCCCAGCCCTGAAATTTATGCAGGGTTGCCAGTGGTGTCTTAAAGCCGATGCCATTGTCACTGCCGAGCCGTTCATAACCCAGTGCAAGGGTGACTGCGTTAACCGGAATACTCACTTCGGCCATCAGATAGCGAGCATCAAAGGACGTTGGGTTGTCGCCATAATCAGATTGCGTGGCAAAGCTGGCAGCGAGGTTGGCTTTGCCGAGTTTGCCCTTATAGCCGAGCCCATAGGTGCTGGTAGAGTTGGCTGCGCTGTTGTCAAAATCCAGCAGATAGGCAAATGCGCTTAATGTCTGCTCTTTCGCCGGGGCAAAGGAGGCCAGCAGTGCATGTGAATTTGACTTCCACCGACTTGGTTGCGCGACGCTGTCGACGGGACCAAAGATGCGGTTGACGTTCCAGATGTAACTGTAGTCAAGCTTGACCCCGTGAAAGTCGGCAACCTCCAGACGCAGGGCGTCGAAAGTCTGTTCATTCTGTCGCCAGCCAACTCCGCCGATAAAGCGCTGCTCGCCATGCAGAATCCGCTGACGGCCAAAACTTGTTTGGTAGGCGCCGTCGCTGTATTTCACATAGGCCTGATTGGCATCTGTGCCTTTGGGGTCGGCGACCACCGGGTAACCATTTATGCCGTTGGTTGGGGTTTTATAATTTTCATCGCCGATCACACTGACATTGTCCACCTCGAGCAGCGTACTAAAGCCTTTGTAAGTTGCGGAGTTCCAGGTTAGGCGCGATTTTAAGGTCGACGCCTGAGCCTCTTTATCGATGCCGTCCTGATCGACAAATTCATAGCGATAGCGAAACGAGGTGGTTGCGGTTCCACCGCTAAACATATCGGCGACGCTGGT
>JALRJD010000139.1 GCA_023255165.1 Porticoccaceae bacterium
GCAGACTCCTGGGGCACATCCGCAGGTCGCTGTTCGCGGGCAAAGGTAACGCCGCGGCGCGCCACCTCGACCAGTTCGTCGAGATCAAATGGCTTGGGCAGGTATTCAAAGGCGCCGCCCTGATAGGCGGCCACAGCACTGTCGAGATCAGAGTGCGCAGTGGTAATAATGACCGGAATATCCGGGCGTGAAGAGTGAATTTGTTTGAGCAGTTCAAGGCCATCAATGCCCGGCATGCGGATATCGGAAATGATAATTTCCGGTTGCGATGAGCGCAGCGCAACAAGCAGGTCATCACCATTTTCAAAACTGCGCACCGCGATGCCATCGCGACTGATCGCTTTCTCCATCACCCATCGCAGTGAGCGGTCATCTTCGGCTATCCATATTTCTGATGTGATCTTCATACTAAACCTTTATCGGTAAATAGATTGAGAAACAAGTGCTTCCTGGCTCTGATTCGCATTCAATAATGCCCTGATGGACATTGATAGCAGACTGGGCAATGGTCAGTCCCAACCCGGTGCCCTCGCTGCGCCCACTGATCATGGGGAAGAAAATTCGTTCTTTGATATCGGCGGCAATACCCGGGCCAGTGTCAATAATATCGACACGGCAGAGCACTTTGTGGTGCTCGCCGGCAACGGTGTAACTGCGCTGAATCCGGGTTTTAAAAGTCAGCTTGCGCTCAGGTAGGTCCGACTCCAGCATCGCCTGCATGGCATTGCGGGCTACATTTAAAACCGCCTGAATAAGCTGTTCGCGATCGCCGGAAAGATCCGGAATGCTGGGATCATAATCACGCTCCACCACCAGACTGCCAGTTGATGTCAGACCAGAGACTGTTGTCCCAGTGATCTCAGCCTCAATCAGCGCCGCAACATGCTCGGTGATCTCGTGAATATTAAGTTGTGCAAAGGTCGGCAACTGACTGGGGCCGAGCAGGCGATCGACCAGATTTCTCAAGCGGTCAGTTTCGGTGGTGATAATCTGACACAGCTCGGCGGTCTCGCCATCCAGCCCACTCTCCGATATTTCCTGGGCCAACAGTTGAGCAGCACCGCGAATGCCACCAAGCGGATTTTTAATCTCGTGGGCCAGGCCGCGGATCAAGCTGCGTGATGTGTTGTGAACAGAGAGTAACGCCTCTTCACGGTTGATGCGCAGGATGCGATCAATGGGCTGCATTTCCATCAACACCCACTGGGCCGAGCCAATGCTAATCGGCGTTACTGAATAGTCGACCTGTGATGATTCCACACCGGGACCACTGAGAAATTCATGGCGCAAGGTGTGGGCATGGCCCAACTCCAACGCCTCGCGAAGCGCCTGGCGTGCGGTTTCATCATCATCAAAAAGATCACTCACCGCGGTGCCGCGCAGGCGCACACTGCCCACCTGTAGCAGAGCCTCCGCAGCCGGATTGATATAGTCGATCAACAAGGTCTGATCAATCAACAAGACCGCCGTATTGAGGTTATCGAGTAACAATCGGTGTAGTTGAGCTGAGGTCATAAACTCCGCGCCGGAGCGCCGTGTGATCAATTGAATTTTCGCAGTCGCAATTTCCGCTGCGCTCTTCTCTCTAGTGTCTGTTCCTGGTCTCTATCCCGGGAATCATTGGACTAAAATGCCTGCAATAAGCACGCCAAAAGCGATTTTAGATTTACCCACAAAATCTCCCAGGATCGGGCCAATAATGGGGCTTTCAGGGCAATTGAAGATCTTAGTATAAGTGAATCAATGGATATTCGCACCATAATGGTGCGCAATGAATATTTCTAGCGCGGATTGCGTTTGAAATGCCGTTGTACATGCACCGTAACGGGCCGGGTCATAGCCAACACGGCGCCTTGAGAAGAGAGCACGCGAGCCGCAATGCTGTGGGTGCCCCGTTCAAGACCGGCAATGCTGCGCGAGGTGGCAGCCACTGGCTTACCGTAGGGAGAGCCGTCAACATAGAACTGAACCAGGTGATCAGGCTGTAACGCCGGGCTCAGATCCAACTGCACCATGACCTGTGACTGATCGTAGAGCACCAGCGAGTCATTGGCTGGGGAGATCAAAGCGACACGGGAGTAACCGGAAAAAGCCGCAGCGGCCTGATCGGCTGAGAGCTGCTCGGCTCTCTGCAGAGGAGGTATCGGCGTGATCGGACGCAGCTCAACTTCGACACTGTTGCGATCAGCCGGAGGCCTGTCGGTGTAGGTCACCTTGCCGTCTTTATCCACCACCCTGAAGATTTTGGTCACCGAACGCGTCAATTATTTCAGCTCGCCTGCGATGGAAATCAATTCGGCGAAAGCGCTCGCGATGGCAGGAAAAGAAATGAGTGATATCGATCTGATCGATATCTATTCGTGTTTCCCCTCTGCGGTCGAGGTCGCGTGCGCAGCGCTCGGCATTCAGACGAATGACCCTCGAGGACTCACGCTTACCAAAATAGTCATCAGTAAGCATGTCTTTCGCCATTTTTAGTAGTTCGAG
>JALRJD010000151.1 GCA_023255165.1 Porticoccaceae bacterium
GCTGGTCGACAACACAATGTATGGCATCCTTGACCCGCTGCGAGCCATACATTGTGTTGTCGACCAGCCGCGAGGTTCCGATAAAATCGATGGCGATGGTTTCATTGCTGGAGAATTGGGTCTCCCAGGGAATATCGTTGCACTCTTGATATAGCTGATCAGCCTCATCCAGACTGAATTGATGCAGCGGCATCAACACCCGATTGGCCAACCGCGACCAGAGGCACGCTCTGTAGGCCAGTTCGAGGGAACCTTCGAAGTGCACAGCGGCAACGGTCTCCCTGGTGCTCTCGGCGCCGAGCGCCAGCAGTTCCTGGGCGAGAAGCTGTTCCAATCCTTTCGGACAGGTTGCCAACCATGCTTGATTAACTGACGCTGAGGACAAAATAATAACCCTTTGATTACCTGGAGTAATAAAACGCGCGCTGGATAGACAAACAAAATCTTCGACACAGCCGATGGATTTTGTTCCACTGTAACAAGCGCGCAAAACGGCGCTTATCATATCGCTCTTTACACATTTTTGTTTGCTAAAAACTGCCCCAGGCAGAATTGTTTGATAAGAACTGCCCTCGGCAGATTGTTCAAGCCGAGCGACAGATTCCTAAATAAACCGTTAGGAGATATAAGTGAAAAAGCATAAGAAAAACATGGAACACCGTTCATTCGTAAAAGGTTATCAAGCTGCAGTTCAAGGACGCTCCCTCGCAGTACTCCCCTACCAGGAAAATTCACCCATGGCCTTTCACTGGGCACGCGGTTGGCGAGAAGGACGCGAAGATTATTGGAATGGGTTTAATCAGTACTCATTCCAGCAGAAAGCGGCGAGTCTGTAAGCGAACTCCGCCAGACAAAATTCACTAACGATCAGTCTTAATATCGATAAGACCAGCAGTAGCAAGTCAATTAAACATTAAACAGGAATTTATCCTGTTTCCGGCTCACCAAAAGAGCCACCACAATGGCCGTAGCTCAATAACAGCTGCGGCCATTTTTTATGGGGCCATGCTTTCCACACAGCTTTTTAATCCGCTCGTTGCTCACCAGCACTGATTGCCATCGCCAAGGCGCCCATCTCTCCCGAATTGCCAGGCAATCCGGGCGCAACAATGTATTCGTCAAGCGCGATCGCGGGCAGCATATAGCCGCTCATCAAGCCCTCGAATTTCGATCTGATCAAGGGAAACAGATGCACCTGATCCATCACGCCACCACCGAGAATAATTCTCTGCGGCGAGTAACTCATGGCGATATTCACACACATCAACGCAAGATAATCAGCCTCCAGATCCCAGGCTGGATGATCCTCAGGCAATGTCACGGCGCTGCAATTCCAGCGTGCCTCAATGGCAGGGCCCGAGGCCAAGCCTTCGAGACAGTCACCATGAAAAGCGCAGTGCCCTGCAAAGGAATCTGTCTCTGTTTTGCGCGGCAACCGCATGTGACCCAGTTCGGGATGAACCATGCCGGTCAATGGTTTGCCGCCGACAAATACTCCGCCTCCAATCCCTGTTCCGATAGTGACATAAACAAAATCGGTGATGTTTTGCGCCGCGCCGTACAGATGCTCACCGAGTGCGGAACCATTGACGTCGGTATCAAAGCCAACTGGCATGTTCAGCTCGCGTTGAAAGTAGCCGGCAATCTCGGTATTTGACCAGTGCGGTTTGGGTGTGGCGGTGATATAGCCATAACTCGGCGATCCGCGCTGCAGGTCCAGGGGACCAAAACAGGCAATACCCAACCCCGACAACGGCCCAAGATCGACACTCTGCTGACGAAAAAAGTCGCAAACCTGAGTCAAGGTTTCCGCGGGAGAGGTGGTTACGATCTTGGTTCGGGCAAGAATATTACGCGGGTCTGTGCCCACAACGCAGTTAAATTTGGTGCCCCCGGCTTCGATGCCAGCGTAGAGTTTTTGGGTCATGGAAATTTCCACTACAGATTGTCAATTGATCTGGCGGCCAATTCTGCTAGCGCTTAATGCTGGCCGTTGCCAAATCCAGATAAAATGTCTCACCAATGGTAAAGGCCTCTGCCGGATCGACGGTGCCGGTGCGCGGCGAGATACACAGCATACGATTATTGGCAAAGTCTGTCTGCAAGACCGTCATGCCAAATAGCCCCTCGGAACCCTTGATAGCACTATTGTCACCCGCGGCAATTTGCCATGGACCTCGCAGCGACGCCGATTTGTAAAGGCGAATAGTTTTATCCACTTCGCTATCGGGCTGGCCCTCGAAGATTCTGTTACAACTGGAGACGATCAGATAACAGGTTCCGGTTGAATCGTCGCAGTAAACCTTTGGCAGCTCGGCCTGAGTAAACTTTTCGCCGTCGGGCAGACTCATGGGTGGATAGAGCGTTTCGAGACTGTAGCCACTGTCGCCACCAGCGATCAAGCCATCTTTAATCAAGCCATGGGCGACCACACCAACACAGGGGCCAGTTTTTGCTGCCCAAAAAGCATGGATGTGGTTATCGCTGTCCACAAAGATAAAGGGGTCGCGCCACGCCATAACCGGGCCGCCCTCTTCGCCGTCGTTGCTACCAAGCGTATCTGGCCCATCAAGGTAATAACCGAGGCCAAGTATCTGCTCTCTGTCTCGCAGTGGACAGGACAGCGGGCTGGGCAATACAGAGCCCACAGAGTAGCCATCAGCGGATAGACCCAGAGAGATATTCTGCAGGTAACGACGCGTGTCATCGATTTCGAAAATGCCGGTAAAACCGGCTATCTTGGCGCCACCTGGCAACGCGGCAATGGAGCCACTCCAAATATTGCGCGCATCGTGCCCGTCAATGGCGTTGCCTGACTGTTGAAAACAGCCTTCATCCTTCCAGCTAGCACCGAGGTCCAGCGAGGAAAAATGACGTATATGAAATGGGTAGTTGTCTTTCTCGGCGGGCAATAATGGCTCACCGTCTGGTTTGGTACGCGAAATGGCCAAACAATAGAGATGCAGCGTTTCCTGTTCCTGGTAGGACCAGGCATCCCAGAGAAAGAGCTCTGGATGCACGATCGCCCCCTTGAATATCTGACCTTGAGTCAGCGGAGCAAGCAAGCGTTGGTCAATCATTTGTGCGATTCCAGATAATGTCGATTGTTGATGTGCTGTGTATTGCGCTGCGGCAACCACATATTAATCACGGCAAAGTCACTGCTAAAAAAGAAAGGGCTGGGCGAAAATCCGCCCAACCCTTTATCGTGCTTTAGAAGCTGTACTTCAATGCCAGCTCTGCAGTGCGTCCAGCGATTGAGCGTGCGCGAATATAGCCAGCGCCGTCAATTGTTGAAGCCGAAGAGCCTTCCATTTCAGTCATACCAATTTCATCGGTAACGTTGTTAACTGACACTTGCAACTGCAAGCCTTCCGCCAGTTTAAAGTCACCAAACAGATTGATATAGGTGTAGCCGTCCATCACAAAGGCATTGTCGTCCTGGCTGTACGAATCACCTGTGCCGATCAGAGTAGCGCCAACATAGTGATCACCAAACTGGTAGCTGGGAGACAGGCTCCACACAAAGTCAGCTTGACGACGTGGCGTGTTGCCAATCAGGTCCGCATTGTTGGACGAAACAATTTCAGCGTCCGTCCAGGTCATGCTGCCGCGCACATTGATCGCACCAAACTGCGCATTACCTTCAACTTCCAGGCCCAGAGACTCATAACCACGAACGCGTGCTGCGCCGCCACCAGTCACTTCAGAGTTCACATCGTCGGTTTCAACATAGAACAGCGTAGTGAACAGGCTGTAGTTGTCGCGATCCAGCTTGGCGCCCAACTCGAATGAAGAGAGCTCGTTCTCAACAGAACCTTCTTTCGCGGTTCCATTGACATAGTAGCCGCCATCACCCAAACGGTCAGCATTGACACGCGAACCCTGAGAGATGCTGCCGAACAGTGCCAGCTCGTCGCTCATTTTGTAGTTTGCTGCCAACGAGTAAGACATGTAACCCCAGTCATACTCAAACGCCGAACCAGTGGTGCCTGCGCTATTCAGGAAAGTGACATAGGTTTCAGCCAGTTGACCAACGCTGGTTCCGTCATTGTTGAGGTCAGCCGCAACAGTGGTTCCACCGGAGTAATGGCCAGTTGCTTCACCGTCGTCGTAACGAATGCTGGCATCGATTGTCAGGTTGTCGGAGAGATTGGCATTCAGAGCAACATACAGTGCATTCAAATCCGCTTCCAGAGCAGTGTCGCGTGTACAGCAACCGCCCCAGTCAGGCGCGCCGTAAGCGAGCTGGCCGTTTTCGGTCAACTGAACACCGTCGGCAAATACATTCATCAGGCGGGCTTTGTTCGACACATCCTGAACAAATGTCTGCCAGTACCAATTAACGTCAATTTCCTGGGTTGCTTTGTAGAAACCAACGGTAACCGACATATCATCAAAGGTCTTGGTCAGCTGCAGATCGTTGGTAAAGTTATCCAGGCTCTCAAGATCGTTGTCAAAGGTACGGATATTCTGAATCAGACCATTTCCATTGAGGTTGGCCAACTCGGAAGCCGTCAATTCAACACCGGCATTGGCGCCGGAGACATAGGCCAGACCGTTGGCGCCAGTGCCGCCCAGCGCAGCAGCGGAAATGCCAGCCACATTGGATGCACTACCGATATCGGCCGTGAAAGCACCAAAGAAAGTACCAGAGTTCTGGCTGTAGCGGAACTTCTCAGTCAGCGTCAAACCATCGGATAGATCCATCACAAATTCAGCGCCGATCGAAGTCGACTCGCTGTGGTTGCCGTTATCGATACCGCTGCGACGACCGCCGCCCGTTGCACCAACACTCAACACATCGCGCAGATCGTTGGAGATATTGGATGCTGAACCAGCGTCAAAACCGCGGATGCTGTCCTGAGACGCAGTCATTGGCATTGGCAGGTAAGTGGGAACGCTGTCGTTCAAGTACTTGGCATACAAGCGGAAGTAGCCATTTTCGAACTCACGCGTCAGGTTGGCTTTGATCTGGCCGCCTTTAGAGGCGTTAAAGCCAACTTCACGAGCGCCTTCACCTTCGCGGTAAAAACCACCAACATGGAAACGCCAATCTTCATTGAGTGCGCCGCCATAATCAAAACTGGCTTTAAACAGATCGTAATCAAGGCCGGTAGATACCGTTACGCTGCCACCCTCTTCTTCACCGGTCTTGCTGATAAAGTTGATAACACCGGCAGGTGCGTTGCTTGCCAGCGTTGCAGCGGAGCTGCCTTTCAACACTTCCACGCGCTGCAGTGAATCGTCGATACGCAAAAACTGGTCAGCAGTTCCAACAATAATGTCGCCAAACTGAAGAATCGGCATGCCGTCTTCCTGCAGCTGAACAAACTTGGAACCACCAGCAGCGATGGGCACACCGCGTACGGCGATATTGGTATTGCCTTCACCAGCGGATGACTCGGAACGTACACCGGGAATTGCACGCAGCACTTCGGCGGCAGAACGTGGCGCCAGCTTGGCGACTTCGTCTGAGCTCAAAGTGTTGATCGAAACGGTTGATTCGAACTTCGAAACGCCGCTGCCGGGCTTGCCGGTAACAATGATTTCATCAAGCGTTCCCGCCATCGCTGGCAGGGACTGACCGAGAGCCAACGCTCCGGCAATAGATAGTGCAATAGTGGTTTTTTCAAATTTAATCATGACTTCCCCCAATTATTTATTGATGCATGTGGCAACCTCTGCCAACACACAGAGCGGTATAACTGCGTCTTTTAATGCGGACAAACTTTTTGTTTGCCTGGCCAACATTTAGCCTATTTTCTGCACCTATGACGTATTTCCGGTGAATTTTTTAGATCAGCTTCACAATTAAATCCACCTTGGGGAGCATTAAAACCTCAAATTGCAATCGTTTGCAAGTATTTTTCAAACGATTGCATAAATCCGTTAGCTGCTGGCATTCAGGACAAAAGCCAGTAATCGAGATTTAAATAACACGGCACAGCAGCCATTGGAGACGGCGCTATTGGAAGCAGAAACTGCCCAGAAAACGGGTAATCACAAACGGTGGAATAAGCGATGCGACAGGGCCAGAGGGCGTTTTAGTTAAGGCTCATTTACCAGGCACCACTGGAACGACGAACAATTAACTCGGTTTTCAGCACCGAATCCGCCACCGTGTCACCGTTGATTTGAGCCATCAATTTTTGCACCAGGATACGCCCACCCTGAACAATATTCTGTCGCACCGTGGTTAAAGACGGGCTGCTATAACTAGCCAGAGCAATATCATCGTAACCGACAACAGCAACATCTTCGGGCACGCGCAGCCCGCTCTCGGTGAGCGCCGCGATGGCACTCAGCGCAATCAGGTCACTACAGCACACGGCGCCATCAAAATGGATCTTTTGCTGCAGCAGATCGTTAATTGCCTCACTGGCGTGAGACATTTCAAACGGCACGTCGACCTGTAACTGTTTATTAAACTTGACCCCCTTCTCTTTCAGCGCCTTAAGGTAACCCTCAAATCGCTGCTTGGGCTCGGGCATGTTGATATCGCCCATAAACACAATTTCCTTGCGCCCCAGATTGAGCAGGTGCTTGGTGGCCAGATAGCCACCCACCACGTTGTCTGCGCCGACAATGCAGTAATCTCTATTGGGCAAATTGGAACCCCAGACAACCATGGGTTTGTTCAGTGCGGCGAATTCATTCAGCTGCTTATGCTGATTGCCCTGCCCGATAAAAATAATTCCATCGGACTGCCCGAATGTACGGCTGTTGTAGACATCCATTACATTGCCCACTGGCGAATGAGCCAGCAGCAAGTCGTAATTCTGTGCCGACAAGGCATCAGCGATGGCACCCAGCATCTCAAGAAAGAACATGTCGGAAATATGCTGCTCGGATTTCACATCGAGCATCAAGACAACCGCGATTACATTGGTTTTTTGCAGACGAAAGTTACGCGCTTTTTCATTAATTTGATAATTGTGTTTGGCCGCCAGCTCAACAATTCTGCCGCGGGTTTTTTGATTGATCAGAGGATTGCCAGCCAGCGCCCGGGATACTGTCGACACAGAGACGCCGGCAATTTCCGCCAACTGCTCCATTTTCGTTAACCTTGGACTGCTTGATTTAGAGGCGACGGTTTTAGGGCTGACTGTTTTAGCGCTGCCTGTTTTGGTTTTTTTTGAAGAGTCCTTCGCCATAAGAAGCTTACCTCTGTTCAATGTGACTGCAGCATAGGAGTTAACATAATAATTTGCAATCGTTTGTATTTTTCCCATTTATCCTTTAATGTCGGAAAGTCTCGCGGTCCAATCAAGCCACATAACAGCCAATTACCAACCGCGGAAAACCGAAATCAACAATAAAAACCAGGGGGAATATCATGGCCACTTCAGCAACAGAAACGGATAGCAGAATCATTCGATGGTTAACTTACATGATGTTTATGATGTTCGCCATGACCACTGACGCCGTTGGCGTGATTATCCCCGAAGTAATGAAAGACTTTGAGCTAAGCATGACCGCCGCGGGGATGCTGCACTACGGTCCGATGATGGCCATCGCCCTGTCAGGGATCCTGCTCGGTTTTCTGGCCGACCGATTGGGGCGCAAAAAGACCATTATTTTAGGCTTGGCGCTATTCTCGGTGACCGCATATCTGTTTCTTGCCGGCAGCAGCTTTGCCTTCTACCTCGGCCTGATGATGGTCTCAGGCGTTGCCATCGGTATTTTTAAAACCGCGGCGCTGGCGTTAATCGGTGATATCTCAACATCAACAACCCAGCACACCTCCACCATGAATGGCGTAGAAGCCTTCTTTGGCGTCGGCGCCATTATCGGGCCGCTGCTGGTGACCTATATGTTGAGTCAGGGTGTAGATTGGAAATGGCTCTATATTTTTGCAGCTACCTTCTGCGCTCTGCTGATTCTTATGGCGCTGTTGGTGAAATATCCGCAGAACCAAAAAACCCCGGAAAACCCGATCACCCTGCCCGCCACGTTAAAGATGCTTAAAGACCCCTATGCATTGGGCTTTTCACTCGGCGCATTTCTCTACGTTGCGACTGAAAGCGCGATCTATGTTTGGATGCCAACCCTGCTGCTGGACTACAGTGGCAATGCAGTCTTTGTTGCTACCTACGCATTGACGATTTTCTTTATTCTGCGCGCCACCGGCCGCTTCCTCGGCATTTGGATGATGGCCCACTTCGACTGGGCGCTAGTGATGTCGCTATTTAGTCTGGCGATTTTGCTCTGTTTCCTCGGCACCATTATGCTGGGCACAGCGGCCGCCGTTTATCTGCTGCCCCTTTCCGGGCTGTTTATGTCGGTGATCTACCCCACCCTCAATTCGAAGGGCATCAGTTGCTTCCCGAAACACAATCATGGCGGTGCTGCTGGTGTAATTCTGTTTTTCACTGCGCTGGGGGCTGCATTTGGTCCGTTGTCGATGGGGCTGGTGAGCGACAGTTATGGTGGCAATGCGCAGTATGGCTTTAATCTCGCAGCTGTTTTTGCCGCGTTGCTATTTGTCGGGTTGCTGTACAACCAGCTTAAGGGGCTGACGACTTCGCGTTTGAATGCGCTGGAACAGAGTGAATACAGTTAGTTGCTGAAATGCCGGAGCTTAGCGCAGCATCCGCAGCCCCTTGAGAGCAATCAAGGTCCGCTTATGACGGCAGCGACTTTCAGTCTGAGCGACGGAACTGTCTGAGCTTTGCAGGATGCAAAGCGAGTTTTCCGAGCGCTGAAAGGCGCAAAGGAATGGAACCGCGAACAAGGGTCTGCGGATGCTGGGCTCACAACCAAACACAAAACCAAATAGATTCCTTCGGTCTCTGCGTTCCCTCGGAAAGACGAAATAAAAAAGCCGCCCTCGGAATGACATCG
>JALRJD010000224.1 GCA_023255165.1 Porticoccaceae bacterium
GTAGACACAGGGGACTTAAAATCCCCCGATCATTGCGATCGTGCCGGTTCAAGTCCGGCTCCGGGCACCAATAAATACAAGGCCTACAGAAAAACCGATATTTCGTTTAGGTTGCGGCCGTCCACAAATTGACCACTGAAATATGACATTAAAGGATAAATCGACTACCATAGCTATCATCAGATGATAACTATATAGATCCAAGGATGGTGCGCCTATGAGTCGTGCCCCGGGTTTAGATCTTTTGCTGGAGCTTAACGGTACGGAATATACCGAAGAAAACGGTTATTGGTACAAGATTGAGGCGCACAGGGTTGCCCCGAGCAGGGAAATACCCCATGGCATTAGATACAACCTCACGTTGCACAATCAATTTAATCATCGCGTTTTGGGGTTTGATAATGCGCATGCCATCAGATCAAAAAAACGGGGAAGATTTAAAGGGCGAATTGTGACCTACGATCATGTTCACAAGAGCTCTATAGATCCTGGCACAGCCTATATATTTTCAAGTGCCCAACAACTGATAGAAGACTTTTTTGGCGAACTTAACCGTATTCTTGAGGAAGCAAAGAGATGAATAAGTTAAAAATTGGCATTATGCCGCGCGAACAGTTTCAGCGTCGATTGGTTGATATTGCTGCTGGTAAAATCAAAGCCAGGCGCGATGATCCAAAGATATGGTTTAGCTCGATGAAGTCGCTGAGTGAAGTATTGAGCGACAATAATGTTCGACTTTTAAAATTGATTAATGACCACCATCCCGAGACGCTCTCAGAGCTGGCTGAGCTCAGTGGCCGGAAGCCCGGTAATCTGAGCCGAACGCTTAAAACCATGGAAAAGTATGGCATTGTCGAATTGCAAAAGTACGACAGCAGAAAAATTCGTCCAATAGCCAAAGCAACGGAATTTGATATTCAGTATGCTGTTGCCTGACGCCGGGTGTTGAAGCAACCCTGCATCAATAGGGCGCTATCAGTGGATAAGTAGCGCTGTAATAGACCCGCCATAGCCCCAGCGCCGGATATCAGTTATTCTCCACCGCAATGATCGTTGCGAATTCGGGCCCCCACTTTTTGACCACAGTTTTTTACCGAGGAAACAATCCCATCGATGAATCCGTTTTAAACTGGTTGCAGGCCCACAGGCAGAACGCCTGGATGGTGATTCCATTTTTGGCTTTTCTCGAGGCCTGTCCCGGTCTGGGGCTGCTCGCCTCTGGCGCAATTTTGTTATCAGTCGCAGTGTTTCTCTATGCCGAGCAGTTGGTATCGCTTTATCAGATTCTGCCCCTGGCATTTGTTGGCGCCTGCGCAGCAGACCATTTGGGGTTTTATGTTGGCCGCTGGTATGGGCCCAGATTTCATCACACGGCATTTGCCAAAAAACGAGCTGAGTTATTGGCTAAAAGTGAGCGCTTTATTTTGAATCATGGCGTCAGCGCTATATTGTTTGGGCGTCTTATCCCCGCGATCCGAAGTGTTGTGCCGATTATGGTGGGGGTTAGTGGTCTTTCAAAATCGATGTTCACGCTGGTCGATATTGTTGCCTGTCTGGTTTGGAGCGCGGGGCTGGGTTTCCTGGTTGTGAGTTTAAGTTCTCTCTACCCAGTGGTTAACTAAAAAAGCGCCGTTAAGCGCATGGATTATGCCGTCGCCTGCTGCTTTTCCCCAAGGCAAACCCACATCAGCATGGCGCTCACAGCAAGATAAGCAGCGCCGTAATAGAGCCACTCTAAGCTCATTAGCCCCGAGCTATAACTAATCACCAGCATGGCGCTTAACGCTGCTATACGAGTGTATTCCAACAGTCTTGCTGACTGTTTGCCATCCATTACTGCGCCAATTACAACCAATACGGAGGCCTGCGTAATCACCAGCACCCAGAGCAGAGAGTAGGGGATAAGTGCCACTTGTGTGGCGCTCCAGAGGTGAACCAGGGCCAGTAACAGATACTGCGCCACAATGGCGCTGTTGGTCAGCGGGCTAAGTTGCGGATCGTACTTTTCAATCTGTTGCAGGTCGGATTTTTGCGTAGGAAAACGTTCGGCAACATCCGCGGGACGCCAACCGGTTTTTGACCAGATCACGCGAAGTTTGTCGACCCAGTGCTGAGTGCGCCAAGCGTCTGTGATCATGCCGATAAAAATATGCAAATTGCCCCAGATCGGGTTCCAGCTTCGCAGTGGCGAGCGAATACCATAGATCGGTTTCTGCTCATCTTGCTCTTCCTTAAACGTGCCAAACAGGCGGTCCCAGATAATAAACAGTCCGCCGTAATTTTTATCGATATAGTCTGCATTTTGCGCGTGATGAACGCGGTGGTTGGAAGGGCTTACCATCAACCATTCAAAGGCGCCGAGTTTGGGAATATGTTGTGTGTGTACCCAAAACTGATAAATCAAATGGGCGCTGGCAATGCTGATAAACATATCAATCGGCATACCGAGCAAAAAGCAGGGAATATAAAATACCCAGGTGGTCAAAAAACTGGTGCTGGTTTGGCGCAGTGCGGTGCTCAGGTTGTAGTCTTCGCTCTGGTGATGAACCACATGGGAGCCCCAGAAAATCTGGCGCTCATGGCTGATGCGATGAAACCAGTAATAGAGAAAGTCATAGAGCAAAATGGCCAGCAGCCAGTGGGCCAGGGAATTGATATCAAAAGACCAGATGGCGTAGTGCTGCGAAATTCCGGAAAAAACCAGTGCGCCAATATTCAGAAAAACAAATTTGGTGATGGTGCTCAACAGCCCCATGCTAAGACTGTTAATGCTGTCGTTGACCCGGTAGGTGTTGTTGCCCCTGAGCAGTCCCCAAAACAGTTCGAGCACAATCATGATTAAAAAAACGGGCACAGCATAGGGAACAAAATTCATCGCAATGCCTTTATGGTTCTGTGGTCACCGCGGTGGCAGTCAACTCGGCGATCACCCGCTCTTCATTGGCTTGCACCACATAGACTTTGATTGCACTCGCAGGGGTGGAAATCAACTCACTGCCAGCATGGTTTGCCGCGGCATCAATAGAGACGCCCAGCCAGGCCAAACGCTCACAAACCTGCTGCCGAATCTGCGTCGAATTTTCACCCACACCACCGGTAAAAATCAGGCCATCAATACCCTGCAGCGTACCAACCATCGCGGCGATCTCACGACAGAGGCGATAGAGATAGATATCAATCGCACGCTTGGCCGATTCAGCGTCGCTATCGAGCAGCTCACGCATATCGCTGCTTAACTGAGACAGGCCGAGCAGACCGGACTCTTTGTAGAGTAAATCACTGAGTTGTTGCGGTTGCAGCTTTTTATCCAACAACAGATAGAGCAGCACCCCTGGATCCAGCGCGCCGCTGCGGGTGCCCATAACCAGCCCGTCGAGGGCACTAAAGCTCATGCTGCAGTCGACACTCCGGGCGTTGTCCATGGCGCAGAGGCTGGCACCATTGCCGAGATGCGCCACCACCAGCTTGCCTGCGGCCAGAGCCGGGTCGAGCTGTTGCAGATGGTTGGCAATATGCTGATAAGAGAGCCCGTGAAACCCATAGCTGCGCAGCCCCTGGTCGTAATAATGATCGGGCAGGGCAAATTGCTGCACGGTTCTGCTCTGGGTGGCATGAAACGCGGTGTCAAAGCAGGCAACCTGTGTAACATCCGGGCGCAGGCGAGCAAGGGTTTCAATGGCCAGCAGGTTGTGCGGTTGATGCAATGGGGCCAGGGGAATCAGTTTTTGCAGTTCGGCCAATACGCAATTGTCGATAACCGTCGGTTGCTGGAATTGCGCGCCGCCATGCACCACCCGATGTCCAATTACCAGTTCTGCGCTGGCGTCCAGCCGAGGTTCGAGCCACTGCAGTAAAGACTGCAATGCCTGGCGATGATCGGTTTCGGGTGCAATCTCAACAGTGTTAAACGAGTTTTGCTGCGCGGATTGGAAATGGAATTTTGCGCTGTGTCCGAGTTCTTCAATCTGGCCGTCAAGGGCGATATCAAAACCGCCATTGAGCTGCCTGAACAAACTGAATTTGATACTCGAGGAACCGCAGTTGACCACCAGAATCTCTCGTTTCACAGAGAGACTCCAGTGCCACCGGGTTGCACGGTATTCAACATCAGATTTACACGTAATCTTTGTATTTTTCGAGGAAGCGAACCGGCTTTGACAGTGCGTCGCGGCGGAATGGATCGCCCAGCTCTCGGGTACACATAATTTCGATTACCGTGGTTTTGCCTTCGTCCATCTGCATGGCTACGGCTTTTTTCAGTGCCGGCCCAACCTGATCCAGCGAGTCGACAACTATGCCTTCCGCACCCATCGCCTGAGCGATACCGGCCCAGCTTTCACTGACCAGCTCCGCGGCGACAAAACGGCGGTCATAAAACTCCACCTGATTTTTCTTCTCGGCGCCCCAGTCGCGATTGTGGAAAACTACCGCGGTCACCGGAATATCGTGGCGCACAGCAGTCATAATCTCGGACATGCTCATTCCCCAGGCACCGTCGCCGGCGTAGGCAATCGCCGGACGGTGTGGTGCGGCGGCCTTGGCGCCAATAATGGTTGGCAGCGCATAGCCACAGTTGCCAAAGCTCATCGGAGCAAAGAAACTGCGCGGCTTTTCAAAGCGCAGATAGCTGTGTGCAACAGAGTTGATATTGCCGATATCAGTCGACACCATGACATCTTCCGGCATGGCTTTTTCCAGCTCACGCAGCACCTGGCGGGGATGCAACCATTCGCCGTCTTCGGCGGCGGCTTCGGCAATCATATCCAGGCTGTAGTCATCGCGCTCATGGGTCCACTCGTCGAGCTCGGTTTCCCAGGCGGATTTTTCCGCGGCAATTTCAGCGCTGCGCTGTTGCTGGTTGGCGTGACACGCCAGCGTCAGTTTTGCGAGACGCTCAGTCAGCGCGATGGCGCTGGCTTTGGCATCACCACAGATACCCACAGAGATCTTTTTCACCAGGCCGAGCATTTTGTGGTCGGCATCAATTTGAATAATTTTGGCATTTTCCGGCCAGTACTCCATGCCGTATTGCGGCAGGGTACCAAAGGGCCCCAGGCGCGAACCGAGCACCAACACCACATCGGCTTTGGAGATCAGCTTCATGCCGGCTTTCGAACCCTGGTAGCCCAGCGGGCCGCACCAAAGAGGGTGGCTGGCCGGGAACGAATCATTGTGCTGATAGCTATTGACCACCGGCGCACCGAGCAGCTCAGCGAGGGCGACACATTCAGCCATGGCATCCGCCATTACCACGCCGCCACCGGAAACCATCACCGGGAACTGGGCAGTGGCCAGCAACTCGGCGGCTTCATTCAGGCTTTTGTCGCCGCCGGGACCGCGGTCGAGACGCTGGGGTTGCGGAATCTCGATATCGATATCGCCGTAAAAGAAATCCCGAGGAATATTCAGCTGGGTGGGGCCAATTTCTGACAGGGCACGGTCAAAGCAGCGCGCGGTGAATTCGGCAATGCGCTTGGGGTTATTGACATGACCCTGGTATTTGGTGAATTCCTGGAACATCGGCAACTGATGCGCTTCCTGGAAACCGCCCAGGCCGATGCTCATGGTGCCGGCTTCCGGTGTGATCATCACCACCGGGGAGTGCGCCCAATAGGCCGCTGCAATACCGGTAACACAGTTGGAAATGCCCGGGCCATTCTGGGCAATGACCACGCCGTGCTCACCCGAGGCGCGGGAATAGCCATCGGCCATATGGGCGGCACCCTGTTCGTGAACAACGGGAATCAACTCGATACCCGCCGGAGCAAAGATATCCATGGCATCCATAAACGCCGAGCCCATAATGCCAAAAATTTTAGTGACGCCGTTGGCGACCAGTGTTTCAACGAATGCTTCGCTGGGTGTCATGCGTGCCATAGATGTTTCCCGTGTTGACTAGCTGTGGTGGTTGTTTTTAGATGTTTTTGCAGCCTTGAAGCTTATGCAAGATACGCATGAAAAGGTAGTACCAGTTTATACCGATCTGTTGTTCCAGCCTAGGATAGGCGGGTAATTAGCTCTGCGAGAATGTTCAGGCCGGGCTTGATGCGGTCGGTTGCAATCGCCGAAAAACCGAGACGGAAGAAATGTTGCGGTGGCTTGTCAGAGAAAAAATGCACGTCGCCCGGCTCAATAATAATGCCCTGTTTTTTTGCCTCTTCGGCAAGCACACGGGCGTTGAGGGTTTTCGGCCCTTCAACCCAGAATGACGAACCGCCAAAGGCAGTGGTGGCCACAGAAACCGGCCTCATCCTGTGCAGCTCTTCAGCCATAATTTCAAAGCGCGCCTTGTAGGTCTGGTGCAGATTTTTTACCAGCGACTCATGGTAGCCGCGCGATAAAAACAGCGCCATGGAATGTTGGTTGTTGGCCGCGGGGTGACGCAGCATCAGCCTTCGCAGGCAGCGTAATTCAGCGATCAGTTTCGGTGGCCCGACCATATAACCCATGCGCAGGCCAGCCGAAATAGTCTTGGATAGACTGCCGATATAGAGCACACGATTATTTTTATCGAGACTTTTCAGTGCCGGCAACGGATCAGAGTGGTAGTTCGACTCACTCTCGTAATCGTCTTCAAGCAAAATAATATCTTTGTCGGCCGCCCGTTGAAGCAGTGCGCGGCGATTTTCCAGCGGCATGGTTACGGTGGTCGGCGACTGATGGCTGGGGGTGACATAAATATAATCACAGTCATCAATCGACTGGTCGAGCACCAGACCGTTGGCATCCACCGGCAGGGCTTTAATGGTGCTCTCACCCAGCGAGACAATATTGCGCACATCCACATAACCCGGGTCCTCAAGACCGATTGTCATCTGCTTTTTAAACAGCAGCCGGGCAATAAGATAGAGCGCATGCTGGGCGCCGACGGTAATTAAGATTTCGTCTTCATTGGCCCACACACCGCGCCGCGGCAGCAGCCGTTTTTGAATCTGCTCTATCAATAGCGGGTCATCGTGATCGAGCTGGTCAACCGACCACTCATTAATCGCCTGCACACTCACCGCATCGCGGCAGCATTCGCGCCAGTTGTTGAGGGGGAACAGGTCGCTGCCGATCTGGCCGTATATAAAAGGGTATTGATAGCGTTGCCAGTCGCGTGGTTTTTCGATATTGGTAAAGTTTGACGGCGTCAGAGTCAGGCGTTTGGACCAGTCCGGTTGCTGCTGCCCGGCCTCCAGGTTGGCCTCGGGTTTGACATAACCATTGAGAATATCCGGGTTCACAAAATAACCGCTGCGCTCTCTGGAAATCAGATAGCCGTCGCTGACCAGGCGCTCATAGGCCAGTATTACGGTGTTGCGGCCGACTTTAAGCTGGCTGGAGAGACTGCGGCTTGAAGGCAGGGGCACATCAGTGGGCAGATTGCGATTAATAATGGCGCGGGTTATCTGCTCGATAATCTGCTTTTGCAGACTATGTCCACTGTTGGCGTCGAGATGAAAAAGTACGTCTGGAGACATTTGCCCTGAATCCGATCACTGCCGTTTAATATATTTTTTGTTGTAGCTGCGCAGCTCTTTGCGCACCATTGGCGCCAGCATATAGAGCCCAATAATATTGGGCACACAGATCAGAAATACCAGCGCGTCCGAGAAGTCGAGCACCGCGTCGAGCTGAATACTGCAACCGAGCGCCACAAACAGACAAAACACCAGCTTAAACAGATTGCTGGCCCAGAGATTTTCGCCCACCAGATAGGTCCAGCCCTTCAGTCCGTAATAGGCCCAGGCAATCATGGTCGAAAAGGCGAACAGCATACCGGCGACGGCGATCAGGTAGGGTGACCAGGCGATATTGCGCGCAAATGCAGCAGAGGTCATCTCAATGCCACCGAGCCCCTGATCAAATGTCGGGTCGTAATAGAACGTGGTGACAATCACCAGAGCGGTCAGGGTACAGATCACCACCGTGTCGATAAACGGCTCCAGCAGTGACACGTAACCCTCGGTGACCGGCTCTCTGGTCAGCACCGCGGAGTGGGCAATAGACGCAGAACCTATACCCGCTTCATTGGAAAATACCGCGCGCTGAAACCCGATAATCATCACGCCGACCGCACCGCCGCTGATTCCTTCAGGGCTAAATGCGCCATCAATAATGGCGCCAAAAGCGAACGGAATCGCCTCGTAATTCATACCTAACATGGTTAGCGCACTGATGCAGTAGAGCAGCGCCATAAATGGCACCACCTTGCCGGTGACCCTGGCGATGCTCTGGATGCCGCCGATAATCACCACACCCACCAGCGCGCCAAGCAGCAATCCAAACAGCCATGCCTTATCAGCAAACCAGCTGCCGTCACTGCCGCCGGTGACATTGATAAACTGCATATAGGCCTGGTTGGACTGAAACATATTGCCGATGCCGAGACAGCCAAGCACGATACCCAGGGCGTAGAAACGGCCAATAAAGGCGCCGGCTTTTTTCCAACCGCGCTCGGCAAAGGCGTACTCCAGATAATACATTGGGCCACCAGAGACAGAGCCATCGGGGTTTTCGCGGCGCAACAAAACGCCGAGGGTGCACTCGATAAACTTGGTCGACATAGCCAGCAAGCCGGCAGTGATCGTCCAGAAAGTCGCGCCGGGGCCACCCACCGAAATGGCCACCGCCACACCGCCTATATTGCCAATTCCCACGGTACCGGATACCGCGGTGGCCAGAGCCTGAAAATGGGTAACTTCACCCGGGTCTTTAGGGTTGGAGTGGTTGCCGCGCACCAGACTGATGGCGTGGCCAAAACCGCGAAAGTTAAGGAAGTTAAAATAGAAGGTAAAAAACACCGCGGCAAAAACCAGCCAGGCCACCACCAGGGGAATATCGTTGCCAAACAGCGGCACGCTGTAGAAAACCACACTGGATATAAAGGTTGTCAGCGGTTGCACCGCATTGTTGATAAAGGCGTCGATGCCCTGTTGTGCATTGGCCAATGGCGCGAATAACAGCAGTACCAACGTCGTTGCAAAGGTGTTTTTTATTATCATTATTATCACACCCTTTTTGAGGGGCCTCTTGATGGGCTTTACATCAGTGGCTCACACTTTGGCTTCCCTGCGGGAGCGGTGTTTTTGCCGTCAGGTCGACAGCATAACCCAACCCAGCACCAATCCTCCAAGAAAAGTGCTCTGCAACACCACCATTGCGGCGGGCCGCCAGCCAATATCCAGCAACCCCTTGAATGTGGTCTTCATGCCCAGAGCGGCAATCGCGATAACAAAAAAGTCCTTTGAAATTTGACTTAACAGCGGGCTTAGCGCCGCGGGAATCCAGCCGATATTGTTGATCACGGCCAGCGCGATAAACAGCAACAGAAACCAGGGCAGGGCCGGTTTTTGTGATTCTTCAGATTGCTGCCGCTGGCGGAAGAACAGCAGAAATAGCCAGGCGATCGGCGCCAGCAGGGCGACGCGCATCATTTTGACAATCATCGCGGTATAGCCAACTTCATCAGACATGGCATAACCGGCACCAACCACATGAGAGACATCGTGGATCGAGCCGCCGATAAAAATACCCGCCTGTTGCGGAGTCAGTTCGAGAAAGTTGGCCAGCACCGGAAAAGAGACCATGGCAATGGCGCCAAAGCCGGCCACCATAATCACGGTGAGTAAGGTGTAGCGCTGCATTTCGCGATTTTGTGGCATCACCGAAGATAGCGTCATTGCCGCGGAGATTCCGCAAATCGCCACAGCGCCCGCTGACAGCAGACCAAATTTGTAGTCGAGTTTTATCAGCCTGGCGACCAGCCCGCCAAAGGCAATGGTGGCAAAAACACAGCTTATAACCACCACGGCGGTGAGCCAGCCAAGGGCGAGCACATCGGCAAAAACAATTTTTGCGCCGAGTAAAATGACCCCGAAGCGCAAAATAGCCGCCGAGCAAAAGTCGATGCCCGGCGCGCAGTCTTCGGATTCGTAGAGGAAATTGACCGACATCCCCAGTATCAGCGCAAACAGCATGGTCGGAGCGCCGTAATTGAGGGCGAGAAATTTGGCCGCCATCGCCACCAGCAGACAGGCGGCGACACCGTGTGCCCGGTTTTGCACGCGGGCCAGAATAGCGGTTGAAGCGCGCATAAAAAAACCGCGCTACAGCGGGTTGGCCGCCAGCGCGTTGTCGATCGCGTCGACAATATCGTCAATATCCCTGCGGCTGGCGATAAGTGCCGGGCTCAGACAGAGGGTATTGTTGAACTCATGAAAGCTTCTGTTGGTGCGGCCAATCAGCACGCCGGCCTGCATACAGTGGGCGACAATTTTCATGGCATAGCTTTCGGCAATCGGCTGCTTGCTGTCCCGGTCGGCGACCAGTTCAGCGCCGGCAAATAAACCTTTGCCGCGCACATCGCCAACCACCGGATATTTTTCTTTCAGTTCAAGCAGGCGCTGATTGAGGTGATCACCCATCTGCACCACATTGTCGAGCAGATTTTCCTCTTCGATAATGTCCATATTGGCGAGCCCCGCGGCGGGGCCGCCAGTGCAGCCGCCAAAGGTGCTGATGTCGCGAAAGTAACCCATGGCCCCGGCATCGTCGGCGGCAAATTGGGCAAACACTTTGTGGGTGGTTACGGTGCAAGAGATTGCTGCGTAACCACTGGCCAGGCCTTTGGCCATGGTCACCATATCCGGTTTGACACCGTAATGTTGAAAGCCAAACCATTTACCGGTGCGGCCAAGACCGCAGACTACTTCGTCGATATGCAGCAGCACATCGTATTTTTTGCAGATTTCCTGAATGATCGGGAAGTATTCGGCAACTGGCGGAATCACGCCGCCGCCAGCGGTGACCGGCTCCAGCACCACCGCGCCAACCTGATCCGGGCCTTCGCGAAGAATCGCGGTTTCCAGATCGCGGGCACACTCGATATTGCAGCTACCATAGGTTTTGCCAAACGGGCAGCGGTAACAGCAGCAGTGGGCAAACGAGGAAAATCCGGGCGCAAAGGGGCCGTACTGTTCCTTGCGTTGAATCTGGCCAGTGGAGCTCAGTGCGCCAATGGTTGAACCATGGTAGTCGCGGTCGCGAAAAATAATTTTATGACGACGGCCATCGCCATTGATGTGCGCAAGTTGACGCACCATTTTGTACACTTTTTCATTGGCCTCGGAACCGGAGTTGGCGTAATACACCTTGCCGTGGCCGTCGGCGCCTTCCATTTCCGGCATCTTCTGCAGCAGCTTGTCAGCAAATTGCGCGCCCGGGATACTGCCGGCGCTGTTGGCGAAATAACACATTTCCACCAGCTGATCGCGCACCGCATTGGCAATCTTCTCGCGGCCATAGCCCACATTAACCGACCACACCCCACCAGAGGTTGCGTCGAGATACTCCTTGCCTTTTATATCGGTCACACGCATGCCCACGCCGCGCTGAATAATCAGTGGGTCGGCATTTTTAAAGC
>JALRJD010000333.1 GCA_023255165.1 Porticoccaceae bacterium
AATACGCTGAACAAACCATGAAGAAACTGGATGTGGTGCGCAAATCAGCCTAATTTTAAGTAGCAGAAACTGATTTTAAATTAACAACGGACTGTTAAATGAACTGGTATTTTTTACGTCACGGGCAAATTAACTCAAACCTGAATCATGTCTATTCGGGCCGCAGCGATGAGCCGCTCAACAAGGTTGGCATTGAGCAGGCTCAGCGTGCCGCGGAGTTGGTGGCATCAAAATCGATCGATCGGGTGATCTCAAGTCCGCTGGCCCGCGCGGGCCAGACCGCGACCATTATTGGCTCGGCAAATGGCCTCAAGGTGACATTTGATCAGGCCTTCAATGAAATGGCATTTGGCCCCTGGGAGGGGCTGAGTGAAGAGCGTATCAAACAGCAGTATCCGCTTGAGTGGGTGCTGTGGAATTCGCAGCCGCACAAATTAATGTTGCATGGTCGCGAGACTCTTGAGCAGTTGCAGACTCGCGTGGTTCATGGCATGCAGCATATCGAAGCTGAGGGCGTCGGCAGCAATATTTTAGTTGTCAGCCATGTGGCGGTGATTCGGGTGGCGATTCTCTATGCCGAAGGCCGGCCGCTGTCCGAGTACAAGACCGTTGCTGTGGACAACTGTCAGCTGTTTCCGGTGCGGATAGGCGAACAGGCGCTGCTGGCGTCGCGCAGGCTGGGCGGAAAAGTGCGGGAAGTTGCCCGGTGAAGGCGGCACTGTTAATTGCCGGGCTGGGTACACGCCTGCGGCCACTGACCCATTCAACACCCAAGTGCCTGCTGCCGATACAGGGAGTGCCGCTGCTATCAATCTGGTTTGAAAAGCTGGTCGCCGCGGGGGTGACTGAGGTTTTGATCAACACCCACTGGCTGGCGGAGCAGGTGGTTGAATTTGTCGCCAGCTCAACGCCGGCGGGTTTGCAGGTAACTACCTTTTATGAACCCAGACTGCTCGGCAGTGCCGGAACTCTGATCGCCAACCGTGACTTTTTTGGCGACGATGCCTTTTTTATTATCTATGGCGACAACCTCTCCGATGTTGATCTCGCCGATCTTCACGCTGCTCATCGACGCTATCGCCCACTGCTAACTCTGGGCACTTTTGCCGCGGAATTTCCCGAGCGCTGCGGCATTGCCGAAGTGGACGCGCAGGGCGTGGTTCAGGGTTTTGTTGAGAAGCCACAGCACCCGCGTTCAAACCGCGCCGCGGCTGGCATCTATATGGCGGAGCCCGCTATTTTTGATTATTTCCCCGAGCCGCTGCCGGCATCGGTGCTGGACCTCAGCTTTGATGTTATTCCAAAACTGGTGGGGCAGATGCGCAACTATCCGATCAATCAGCTGATTGATATTGGCACTCCGGAAAACTACCGCCTCGCCAATGGAGGTCTACTGTGCAAGAGCTGAGTGGAGATAAAACCAGCCGCGCCTGTTGGAGCCTGATGGGGCTGCCATTTGATCAGGTGGACTCGGGGCAGGCGGTAGAGATTATCGATCGGGCGATTAAAGCCCGGCGCAAATGTTTTCTCTCAACGCCAAACTTAAATTTTATTGTCCAGGCGAAACGCGACCAGTCATTTTTTCAGTCTGTGCTGTTTAGCGATCTGGTGGTGGCGGATGGGATGCCGGTGATCTGGACGGCGAGGCTGTTGGGCATTCCGTTGAAAAGCCGGGTTGCCGGGTCGTCGCTGTTTGAAATTTTGCAAAATACCCGTCGTGACAAACCGATCTCGGTGTTCTTTTTTGGTGGCCAGGGAACCGCTGCCCGTGATGCCGCCGAAAATCTCAACCGCAAGTCTGTTGGCATGATCGCCTGTGGCGCGCTGAATCCCGGCACTGGTTCGGTTGAGAGCATGAGCAGCGACGAGATTATCGAACTGATCAATCGCGCCGAGCCGGACTTTCTGGTGGTGGCGCTGGGGGCGAAAAAGGGTCAGCAGTGGATTATGCGCAACCGCGAGCGGCTCAACGCACTGGTGATCAGCCATCTGGGCGCGGTGGTGAACTTTGTCGGCGACAGCGTGCAGCGTGCGCCGCTACGTTGGCAGCAACTGGGGTTGGAGTGGCTGTGGCGCATTGTTCAGGAGCCGCTGTTGTGGAAGCGCTATTTCTTCGATGGGCTGTGGTTTTTGCGCTTTATGGTCAGCCATGTGTTGCCGCTGGCGATCTATCAGAAATGTTTGCGTCGCACCGCCAGCGAGGGTCTGTCACTGGATATGGTCGCTGATCGGGGTGACGGCATGCGCCTGGTGTTGGCCGGTTCGGCAACGGTTGCCGATGGTGCGCTGCTGAAGTCGAGCTGTCTGCGGTTGCTCGATGAGCTGCAACCGGGGGCCAGAGTCTCCGTCGATTGTGCCAATTTGGACTATATTGATAGTTCCGCGCTGGGCACCTTGATGCTGTTAAAGGCTAATATCTTGCGCCGCGGCGGTGGCTTTGAGCTCTGTCATCTGAACACGCGGATCAAGCGTCTGGTGCATCTGCACGGCGCGGATGAGTTTTTATTGGAGTAGTCGATGGTTTCCACGGACGTGAATAATAGCAACGGTAAAACAGGCGTGATTTTCAGCAACCGGGCGATGCTTGTGTTGCTGCTGGCACTGGTATTGAGTGTTTGGCTCTACTGGGATGGGCTGGCCGAGGCGGTGTTGCGCTGGCAGCTTCAGGAAGAGTACAGCCACGGTTATATTATCCCGCTGGTGTCGCTGTATATTCTCTGGGAACGGCGCTTTCAAATTGCCGTCAGTTACAAACATTACTCTTGGTGGGGCTTGCCCATTATTGCCGTGGCTCTGGCGATTCTGTTGGTGGGGGAAATCAGTGCGCTCTACGTGCTGATTCACTATTCATTTATTTTATTGCTGCTGGGGCTGTCGATTGGCTTTTTGGGTTCGGCCGCGCGCCATACCTGGGTGCCGATTGTGCTGCTCGGTTTTGCTGTGCCGTTGCCTTTTATTATTGAGGTGGTGCTGACCTCAAAGCTGCAATTGCTCTCTTCCCAGTTGGGCGTGGAAATGATCCGCCTCTGTCGCATCCCGGTTTTTCTGAGTGGCAATATTATCGATCTGGGTAATTATCAATTGCAGGTGGTCGAGGCTTGCAGTGGTCTGCGCTATCTTTTTCCGTTGATGAGCCTTGGTTTTATTGGCGCCTATCTGTATCAGGCGGCGCTGTGGAAAAAAATAGTCCTGTTTCTGTCTACGGTTCCGATCACCATTTTTATGAATAGTCTGCGTATCGCAATTACCGGTCTGCTGGTGGATCACTGGGGCACTGAAATGGCCGAAGGCTTTCTGCATGATTTTGAAGGCTGGCTGATCTTTATGGCCTGCGGCGGGTTGCTGTTGCTGGAAGTGCTGTTGATGGAGCTGCTGACCACAGGCCAGAGTATCCGTCAGGCTTTTGCGGTGCCCCAGTTATCCACCAGCAGTCAGGCCGGTGCGGAACATCATTCGGCAGGGTGTGCCCCAGGGTTCAAAGTGCCACTGCCGATTATCGCGGCAATTCCGTTGTTGATAATTGGCCTGGTGGTGCTCGGTCTGGTTGAGTCGCGGGAAGAAAATTCTCAGTTGGAAGACACTCGCCTGGCGACCTTTCCGCTGCAGTTGGGCGAGTGGGTCGGGCGCGATGACAGCATCAATCTCGAGGTCGCCGAAAAACTGGGTTTTACCGAATATGTGATGATCAATTATCACAATGCCGAGCAGCGGCCGGTTAATTTTTATGTTGCTTATTATGCTTCCCAGCGCAAAGGAGTGTCGCCCCATTCACCGAAAGTCTGCATTCCCGGCGGCGGTTGGGAGATCGCTGATTTTTCCCGCTCCAGCGTTGATCAGATGCCGGTCAACCGTGCGTTGATTCGCAAAGGGATGCAGGATCAGATTGTCTATTATTGGTTCGAGGAGCGCGGTGTTCCGGTGGCCAATGAATATATTAAAAAGTGGATGCTGTTCAAGGATGCACTTTTTCTTAATCGTACCGATGGCTCATTGATCAGAGTCACCACGCCGGTGATGAGCGATGAGACTATGTTGGATGCCGACCGTCGCGCACAGGCGTTTATTCGTGCCAGTCGCGATCAATTAGCAGAGCTGTTACCAGCTCGAACTTTACCAGCCCGAATTTTACCGCAACAGGTTCCAGAGGAAATAAAATGAGCGCAAAAGCAATCAAACTTTTTTGCAGTCAGTTGAGTCGATTATTGATTGTCGCGGTTTTTCTTTTGTCCGTGTCCGCATGTAGCGGTTCAAAAGAAGAGGCCGCCAATCGCTATTTAAACAGCGGCATAGAATTATTCAGCGAGGGCGAGTTATCCAAAGCCAGTGTTGAGTTGCGCAATGCGTTGCAGATCGACCCCAAACTTGCCAGTGCCTATTACTATCTCGCATTGATTTCCGAGCAGCAGCAAAATTGGAAGGCGCTGTTTAAAAATCTTTCCAAAGTCGAGCAGCTCGACCCCAACCATGTGCAGGCAAAAATTAAACTCGCCTATCTCTACCTGTTAGCCAAACAGCCGGACACAGCACTGGAAAAGGCCGATTTTATTCTTGCCCTGGATAAAGACAATGCTGAGGCCTATGCGATTAAAGCATCGGCCTATCTGCAGAAAGAGCTCTATGACGTGGCCATGGAATATATCGACAAAGCGATTGAGCAGGATAGCGAGTCCGCTGAAATCGCTTCGATCAAGGTCTCTATTTTGCACAAACAGGGTGACACCCGGGCTGCGCTGGCGATGCTGTCAAAACTGCTCGAGCGCGAAGGAAATGATCTGCACCTGCTGTTACTGCGTGCCGAAATCAATGAGGAGATAAACGATGTGGTGGCGATGGAAGCGGACTACCGCACCCTGATTGCGACCAACCGTGACGAAAAAGCCTTTTATCTGAAACTGGCGAAGTTGCTCAATGACAGTCAGCGCGTCGATGAGGCAATTGAGGTGCTGCGGCAATATCTGCAGCGCAACAAAACCGACACCCAGGTGCGCATGGTGATTGTCGATGTGCTGTCTGGCAAGGATTTTCAGGCGGGTAAGGAGTTGCTCGACCAATATATTGCCGTGGACCCGAAAAATGCCGAACTGCGCTTTTTCATGATCGATAGATTGTCGGCCATGGACAATAAGGCACAGATGCTTCTGGAGCTGGAAAAAATTATTAATGGCGACTTTGAAGGGCAGGATCTGTTTCGCGCCAAGGCCCTGAAGGCCGACCTGCTGTTGAGTGCCGGGCAGAATGAAAAGGCGCTGCAACTGGTCAATGAAATTCTCGCTGTGGACAGAGCCTTTGAGCAGGCACTGCTGGTGCGTGCCCGTTATCATCTGCTGGCGGAAGATATTGATTCCGTGGTCAGCGACTTGCGCACGGTGCTGCGCAACAATCCGGAATCGGAAACGGCACTGGTGATGCTGGCCAATGCTTATCTCAGTTCCGGCTCCAGTCAGCTGGCGGATGATACCTTCCGCAAGGTGCTGGATATTAATCCGGGCAATGTCGATGCGGCGGTGCCGGTGATTCAGAGTCTGCTGCAAAAAAATGATATCGATCGCTCAGAACGGCTGATTGAAAATGCGCTGTCGCGATCCCCCGACAATGATGTGCTGTTGTCGATTTTGGCGCAGATTAAATTATCCAAAAAGGATTATGCCGGCTCGGAAAAAGTGGTCTCGCGAATTGATAAAAATGGCCGCAATCCGGCCTTTAGCCACTACCTTTCCGGGCGCTCGTTGCAGGCGCAGGAAGAGTACAAGGAGGCCATTGAACAGTATAAACAGGCCCTGGCGGTCAATCCCGATCTGGGTCGCGCGCTGGAGGGGTTGACCACTTCCCACCTGCGCATTGGCCAGGAGCAAAAGCTGCTTGAATATCTGCGCGAGTTCCGCAGCGACAACCCGGATAATATGATGGCGCTGTCGATTATGGCCTCGCTTTACAGCCGCAAAGATGATCATCAAACCGCGATTGAGCTGTTGCAGCAGGGGCTCAATGATCAGCCCGGCTGGATCAATGGCTACACCGCATTGGCAACCAATTATCGCGCCATGGGTGACAGTCAGGCGGCGATAGACAGTCTTGAGCGGGGGCTGAAAGCGGCGCCCGAGAGTACATTATTAAAAATGCTGCTGGCGTCGTCTTACGAAAAATCAACTGACAAGGCCCGGGCTGTTGAGCTCTACGAAGAGATTCTCAAGGCCAACCCGGATCATCAGGTGGTTATCAACAATCTCGCCAGTTTGCTGACAGATGAATTTGCCACACCGGAAAATATTCGTCGTGCGGTGTCGCTCACCGAGCGCTTCGCCGATTCCGAGCAACCCTATTTTGCCGACACTTACGCCTGGGCGCTGATTAAATCCGGCAAGCCGGAGATGGCGCAGCCGATTCTGGAGAAAGTTATCAAGATGGCGCCGGCGGTGGCTATTTTTCACTATCACCAGGCTATTGGATTGAGTCGTATGGGTCGCCCGGAAGAGGCGAAAAAGGCGCTGCTGGTGGCGCGGGACAAGGCTGCTTCGAACGATTCACTGCAGCGGGCTATAGCGACAGCATTAACCGAATTGTAGCGACTAATAATAAGCAAAGGCCTATGATGTAAATTCGGCCGCCGATCTGGCTTATCCATGAATGGATAAGCCGCGTTGTTTGTGCAACCATAGAGTATTATATTTAGCCAGGGCTACGGAATAGCTTGAGTCAATAACGCAGGGACGTGAAGACAAGGAATGACAACATGCACGTTCTCATAGTTGATGACCACGCCTTTGTTTGCGTTGGGCTCAAGGCCACGCTGCTCGATGAATACAATGGCCTTGATGTCACCACCACAGATCATGGCGATACCGCGCTCACCATTCTTGCGCAGGAAGATATCGATCTGGTTATCGTCGACCTGTTTATGCCCGGAGCCGGTGGTGGTTTTAACTTTATCGCCATGCTCTGCGAAAGCTACCCTGATCTTCCCGTTATTGTTCTCTCAGCTTCCGAAAACCCCGCCCATATTCGCAAATGCATGGATTTTGGCGCGATCGGGTTTGTCACCAAGTCGGCGCCCAAAGATGCGTTGTTTGAGGCTATTTCACGGGCGCTGAAAGGCGAGCGCTACGTGCCGGAGTCGCTCCGTGAAGGGGTGCCCGGTGTCGCCAAGGTAATTGATGAAGTCGATTCCGGCGCCGATGTCGATGTGGTGGCCGGGCAGATGACCAAGCGCCAGTTGGAAATACTGCGGCGCATTACCCAGGGCCGCTCCAACAAGCAGATCGCCCGCGAACTGGATCTCTCGGAAAACACCATTAAAGTGCATGTCAGCGCCATGCTGCGCGCGCTGGGGTTGGCCAACCGCACCCAGGCCGGTATTTTGGGGCAGAAACTCGGCCTCGACGGAAATTCGGAAACCCAGGATTAAACCCCACTCAACTAAAACAGTTTTTAAAAAACAGAGGTTAGTTATGTCTATTACTCCGGTAAACATAATGATGCGTTCAGGTATCGGTTTTGTATTGGCGGCGCTCGCGCTTGCCGCCGTCGACGCTTTCGCGGATGAAGCAGCAACGGATCTTGATCAGTTTGTACTCACAGAGGATGACTTTCTTGTTGAGATTCCACTGGTCAGCGGGCCCACCCATATGGATCAGACACTGGCTCAGACACCGGCCTCGGTAACCATTATTGATCGCCAGACCATCCAGGCTTCAGCCGCGGTGGGGGTGATCGATCTGTTCCGTCTGGTGCCGGGATTCCAGACCTATTTTGTCGATGGCAGCCGCAAAGGGGTTACCTATCACGCGCTGGGTGATGAGTATCCACGGCGCCTTGAGGTCAAGGTAGATGGGCGCTCAGTCTATGAGTCGCTGTTTTCAGCGGTGGAGTGGTCCGCGATTGGCGTAACCCTGGACGAGATTGAATATATCGAGGTGGTGCGCGGCGCCAATGCCTCGGCTGACGGCAGCAATGCTTTTTTGGCATCGATCAATATCGTGACTCGATCACCGCTGCTGGACAGTGGTCTGGTTGTGGATTCACAACTTGGCAGCAACGATATTCGCAATGCCAGCATCTCTTATACCGGCAAGCTGGGTTCGGTTAATCACCGCACCACCTTGAACTTCCGCAGCAATAACGGTTTTGACGACTCGGTGTTTAAAGGTCGGCCAATTATAGTCAACGACAGTTCGGAAAATATGACGGCCACCTTCCGCGGGTTGTGGACCCCCACCGCCAGCGACAGTATTGAATTTCAGGCCGGGGTTAGCGACAGCGATATGGGAGTGGGTGAGCGCGAGTACTTTAATCGCAATGTCTCTTATCGCTATCAATACGCCAACTGGAGCCATCTCACTGATGGCGGCAACAAGTTAAAGATCAATCTCTATCACAACGATCTGGTTATAGTCGACGAGATTACACCGCTGTATCTGTCTGATGCGCTTGGGGTTCCCGACACTTCGCCCTACTGGCCCTTGCCCGGCTTGCCGGACAAGCTGATTATCGATGACCTGAATCGCGCTGAGTCCGAGCGCTGGGATCTGGAACTGCGCTCGATAACTAATCCGCTGGATAACCTGCGCGCGGTAACCGGTGTTGCAGTGCGCTACGACCGGGTTAAAGGTCAGGAGCTGTTTGATACGCCGGACGAGATGACCAAAACCTCGCAGCGCGCTTACAGCAACCTGGAATGGACCGCCACAGACAAAATAGTGGTCAACACTGGCTTGATTTTTGAAGATGACAACAGCGCCGACAGCTATGTTTCCTATCGCCTTGCCGGCAACTATCAGCTGCATCCCGAGCATGTGCTGCGCATTGCCTACAACCGCAGTTACAGATCGCCGACCATTCTGGAAGCGAAGCAAAAGCAGGTTGTTCGCTACAATGAAAATATTATTCTCGATGCCAGCGTGATCTCCGATTCCGATATCGACAACGAGCAGCTGAAAAGCGTTGAGATTGGCTATGCCGGTTATCTGTTTGATCGGCAGGTCAGCGTTGATATGCGTCTGTTCCGCGAGCAGCTGAGCGACGTTATCAATGAGCGTCGCTCAGGCTATCCAGATCTGGATAACTTCGTCAATATTCGCGACAATACCGACAACCTCGATGTCGATGGTGTTGAAATTCAGGCGCAGTACAAACCCAACGAGCGCTTCCTGCTACGCGCACATTACAGCTACTCGGATATCGACGGCCAAACCCTCTACACCTCGCCCCCGAATCTGGAATATCGCGACCTGGGTATCCACAGTCTCAAACACGGCGCCGGTGT
>JALRJD010000368.1 GCA_023255165.1 Porticoccaceae bacterium
TGTGCAACAAAAGCACTTTCTATTTCGGATAGCGCACAATATCGCGATCACAGAACTAACCAAAAAATCCAGCCAGATTATTGACTATATAGCGGATATCGATGAGTCAGCTGTTGTATGGTTGGAAGACTCCGCAGAAGATCAGGCCATGGCCGAACAGCAAATTGGCCTGCACTGCGAAGCCGTAGCAAAACTGCCAGCCCAATGTCGGCGGGTGTTTTTAATGCGAAAAGTGCATGGCATGAGCCACTCTGAAATTGCCCTCGAACTGGGCATTGCAATCAGCACAGTGGAAAAGCACATGTCCAAAGGCATCCGTGCCTGCGCAGCCTATATGGAAGAGCATACTTACAGCGAAGGGCCAGACAAACGCGGCACAGACACAGGCAAACAGTTGGTAAATGGCGGGATAGGGCAACAACATGGATAACATCCACAGACTTACACCAGCGCAAGATGTCGAGCAACAGGCGGCAGACTGGCTGGTGCGTCTCGATAGCGATCGCCCGCTCAGTCAGAACGAGCTGCGCCAGCTCAAAAGCTGGATGCAAACCAGCCCGGCTCACCGCGAGCAACTGCAGCGGTTGACACAATATTGGCACAGCGCCAACCAACTTGCCGAGCTCTCCTTCCCGCTGCCCGGCAGCCCACGCCCGGATGGCCTGATCGCCAATATGCGCTACCAGTTCAGACAGCTTTTCACCAGCGCCCGCCAGGCCACCGCAACCCTCAGCGCCGTCTTTACCCTGTGCATGACTATCGCTATCGGCCTGCTGATTAACAGTGGCGACATCTCAGGCGTATCCGGCAATGGCATCTATCAAACCCGCATCGGTGAACAAAACACCATCACCTTGGCCGACGGCTCAGTGATTCAACTCAACACCAACAGCCGTCTGCAAGTGAACTATGTCGACCAGCAGCGGCAGGTGGTATTGATGGCAGGGGAGGCCCACTTTGAGGTGGCCAAAGATCCGGATCGACCGTTTTTGGTGAAGGCCGGGCAGGGCATGGTGCGAGCGGTGGGCACCGCCTTTAGTGTGCGGCTCAACCCAGAGGCGCTCAGAGTAACGGTAACCGAAGGCAAGGTCGCGTTGATCAGCACCACAGAGCCCGCGGCAACCGCCCCTGACATACCGCAGTCAGCGCCAGAGCAACACACCAGAGGCTATCTGGTGCAGGGTCAGAGTGTCGATTTTAAACCCGCGCAACAAGAGGGCCTCGGCAGCCAGGTGCACCAGCTGCAAGCCCGCGACCTCGAGCATGAACTCGCCTGGCGCCAGGGCCTGCTGCTATTTGCAGGGGAACCACTTAAAGAGGTTATCGATGAAGTCAACCGCTACACCAAACTGGATATTCAGATAATCGACAGCGAGATAGCGGATATCAGTATTGGTGGTCAATTTAAAGTTGGCGAAACCGAAGCTATGTTAAAAGTGCTGGAAACCAGCTTTGGCATTGATATTACCCGCCCCAGCGAAAACACGGTGCATCTCGCGCTTAAGTAACCGGTCTATTTTCTTAAAGTCAGTGCAGGTTTATGCCGATCCAAAATGCTATGCCGCCTCAACCTCATTGGAGTCCCAGCCAGGAAAGACCAGAACAGCGGGATGGCAGCGCAAAGCCCTTGCCAACACCTTGGAGCGTTCCACGCCCAGACTAATTCGATTGTTCTCAATAGCGGATATTGTTGACTGGGGAATACCTGTAAGCTTGGCCAAATCATTTTGGCTCAAACCCTGAAGTTCGCGAACAATCCGCACCGATTCACCTATTGATAAATCGATATTCTTTTTGGCTTTTTGAAAATTTTCCATATCTCTTTCCTGCTGTAGTCATGTGGTGTTACTTTCACAACCTTGACCAACACCTGTTGACTCTCAATTTTATAAATTACTCGATATTGCCGATTAAGCCTTGAAGACCTATACCCGCTCCATTCGCCTCGAAGTGGCTCATCGTTTAGGCCGCGAATTAGGCGTAAGCCTACAGGCCCAGATATCATGACGATGTCTTTCCACTTTTCATATCGTTGGAGTACATCCAGCGGTAGTTTTTTAAGCTCCCGTGGCACTCTCCTGTGCTCATAAATTTCCCACATAGCGAACATGATATGTATACCAAATATAGTATGTCAAGCATCCGGTTGCCACCCAACCCCCGAAATGGCCAGATAGCCGCCTATCCGGCCATTTTTCATATATAATGGCCAGACTGTTTATTAAATAATCAAATTATGGCCAAAAGTAGTCAAAAAAACGCGACACTAACCCTGTTAAGGCAGACCTCTGGGCCATTGTCGCTCAGTGAACTCGCTATCCAACTCAGCCGCGAGGTCTCAGAACGCAGCCTGCGGCGCTGGTTGGCTGAATGGCAAGCTGACCACCTTGTACAAAAAATTGGGGCAGGGCCCTCAACAATGTATCAGGCTGTTCAGTCGCCTCGAAAGGCAGCTTTATCAGTCCCCGCCAGCGACTCTTTTGCGTTTCTAAAGGGCCTCGACACTGACCTTCGAGCTGCGCTTCTCAATCAAATCCGTGATCTGTGGACGCACTCATCCACAGCGCTGGAGGGCAATACCCTCTCGCTGGGCGACACCCATTTTATTCTCGAAGAGGGGCTGACAGTCTCAGGCAAACCCATCAAAGATCACCAGGAAGTGCGTGGACACGCCAGAGCCATCGAAATACTCTATCAGTGCCTGGATCAACCCCTTGATGAAGAAAAGATATTTGCACTCCACCGCGCAGTACAAGCCGAGCATATTGACGATATCTACAAACCTGTTGGTGCCTGGAAAGTCGAAGCCAACGGCACCCATATTGTCGGCCCAGATAACAGGCAGCACTTTATTGAATACGCACTGCCGTTATTTGTGCCAACTCTAATGGCCGAGGTTCTGGATGCCGTTAATGTCACCCCGGCAGAAAGCGTCACCCTCAATAATGCAGCGGAGATATACGCCAAGATTCATATGGGCATCGCTCATATTCACCCCTTCTATGACGGCAATGGCCGCATCGCCAGACTGTTGGGCAATATACCGCTCTTAAAAAGCGGATTGCCGCCGCTGGTGATCCCCCAGGAGCAACGCCGAACCTATATCCAAACGCTCAGTACCTACCAAATGCACATTGGGCAATTAAACAGCACCAGCGGTGTTTGGCCCGACCTCACGCAGCTGAAACCATTCAGCGACTTTTGTGCCGGCTGTTATGGCAGCACTAAAGAGTTGGTCGAACAGGCCTTTGCGCTGCAACGCAAAAGGGCGACCAGCTAAACCAGCTACCGCTTGGCAAGCTCGCAATCACAAAGCCG
>JALRJD010000053.1 GCA_023255165.1 Porticoccaceae bacterium
CTATTATGGAACCCGGTTGCTACCTGATCAGGTTGATTAGTTTTGGGGAAAGGGTCAGGTTTAGAGCATGCTATGTGATAGTGATGGTTTTGATAGTAGGGGTAGATCCGTGCAGCGAATCCAATTTGGGCTATATTTATAGCGGCAACTCAATATGCGAACCAGTTAACGAAATAAGGTTAAAGTGCGTCCCAAACCTTCTTTGATATTCCCTTTGTAGTTTGTGTTAAGTAGAGTTGCTTTTCCTGTGTACTGGCTATCGTAATTGCCGGATAAAGGACCACCCACAGTGACTTATTGAGAATATATGGACGATTCTTATCTACTGATTTCGCCATGCCGAAATGAAGCCGATTTTATGATTAACACGCTGGACAGCGTGCTTAACCAGTCAGTGCTGCCCGCCAAATGGGTTATCGTCGACGATGGTTCTACTGATGCTACTCCCGATATTCTGCGCCAATATGCAGAAAAACATGACTTCATCCAGATTGTAACCCGAGAAAACCGCGGTCACCGCAGTGTCGGGCCTGGAGTAATCGAGGCTTTTTACGCCGGACTTGAAACAGTTGATTTGAATGACTATCAGTATGTTTGCAAGCTGGATCTTGACCTGATTATGCCTCCCCGCTATTTCGAGAAGATCATTTTGCGTATGAATGCGAGCCCTCGCCTTGGCACCTGTAGTGGTAAGGCATATTTCAGGGTTAAGGGCTCGGATAACCTGCTGCCGGAAGAGTGCAGTGATGAGTCATCTATTGGCGCTGCCAAGTTTTACCGCATGGCCTGTTTTAAACAGATCGGTGGTTTTGTGCGACAGGTTATGTGGGACGGCATTGATAGTCACAGGTGCAGATTGCTCGGTTGGATATCCCTGAGTTGGGATGAAGAGGATGTCCGTTTCATTCATCTGCGGCCCATGGGGTCGAGCCAGAAAGGGATTCTGACCGGTCGCATGCGCCACGGGTTTGGTCAGTATTACATGGGCACAGGTTTGGCTTACATACTTGCCTCGACTCTTTACAGACTCAACAAAAGACCCTACGTCACTGGTGCTTTGGCGATGTTGTGGGGCTATATAAAGAGTGCACTTACAGGAGTTAAACGTCTTGATGACCCTGAGATGGTGCGGCTGATGAAAAGATACCAGTGGCAATGTCTGTTGCGGGGCAAGAAACAGGCTACCGCGACAATTAATGAAGAACGTGCGGCCTTTTGGCAGCCAGATAGACGAGGCTATGACATTCCTGTTGGCGGTGGTTAACAGGGAAAGGATTATGAGAAAGCGCTATGGATAGTATCGCAAAGAATCTATTAGAAAAAATTGCCAACAAGTCCGCCGTAATTGGCGTTTTTGGCTTGGGCTATGTTGGTTTGCCGCTGGCCATCAGGTTTGCCGGGGCCGGTTTTCCAGTTATCGGTTTTGATATCGATAAAGAGAAGATTGCGGCAATTGAGAGCGGCAGATCCTATTTCAGGCATATTGACGACGCGAAAATAAAATCGGCTCTCTGCAGTGGCTTGTCGGTAACCACGGATTTCACCAAGGTGGGTGCAGCCGATGCCCTGATCATCTGTGTGCCGACACCACTTACCAAGAGTCGCGAGCCGGATCTCGGCTTTGTTATTTCCACTGTTGAGATGATGTTGCCTCACATTCGGGCGGGCCAGCTGGTGTCTCTGGAAAGTACCACCTATCCAGGAACCACAGAAGAAGAGTTACTGCCTCGGTTGGAATCCAGAGGTCTGATTGTCGGGCAGGATATCTTTCTGGTCTATTCCCCTGAGCGTGAAGACCCGGGTAACCAGGAATTTGAAACCAGGACTATTCCCAAGATTTGCGGCGGCCAAACTGAGTCCTGCAGAAACGTGGGGCAGGCGCTGTATTCGGGGGCTATTGATCAGGTGGTCATGGTCAGCTCACCCAGAGTCGCCGAGCTGACAAAGCTTTTGGAAAATATTCATCGTGCAGTCAATATCGGCTTGGTGAATGAGATGAAGATTGTTGCGGATCGCATGGGCATCGATATCCATGAGGTGATTGGCGCAGCCGCCACCAAGCCATTCGGGTTCACGCCTTATTACCCAGGTCCTGGCCTGGGCGGGCACTGCATTCCTATCGACCCATTTTATTTAACCTGGAAAGCCAGAGAGTATGGCTTGAATACGCGCTTTATTGAGCTTGCGGGTGAGGTGAACACTGCGATGCCCGAATGGGTTATAGCTAAAGTGTCTGCCGCGCTGAATGAGCGCTGTTTGCCGATCAAAGGCAGCAGAGTTCTGATTTTGGGTATCGCTTATAAAAAGAATATTGATGATATGCGTGAGTCGCCCTCCGTGGAGTTGATGCAACTATTGTCCGATAGAGGCGCGCTGATTGATTACGCCGATCCCTACGTGCCGGTTTTTCCCCCTATGCGAAAATATCACTTTGATCTGCAATCCGTTGAGCTAACCGAGGAAATGATTGCGACTTACGACTGCGTACTTTTGGCGACAAACCATGACTGTTTTGATTACCCCATGATAGAAAAGCATGCGCGACTTATCGTAGACACACGCGGCCGCTTCGGTAATGCGAAACATATTGTTAAAGCTTAACTGTGGAAGGGCTTAAGGCGAAATAACAAGGAGACAAAAATGGATTTTATGGAGTTTGTAGAAGACTACTATCAACGCTACAGCCGGGTGCTGAGTAGCTTTGATAAAACCGCACTCGAGCCGATTCTGGATGTGTTTCTCGATATCCG